>DASZWD010000059.1 GCA_035546775.1 Acidimicrobiales bacterium | reverse complement strand
CGAGATACTACGACGTCGAACTATTTTCCGCTAGCGCGTCCCCACACGGGTAGTGGCCGTCGGCGAACCCGGCGTGCCACTCGAACACGTTCCAGCACTGGCCGCCGGTGAGGCGGGCCGACAGCGCGTAGTTAACGGCGTAGAGCGGCAGAAAGGCGAGGCCGAGCGCGGCCCACTGCAACGAGTGACGCCATTCGTGGTCGAGGATTTCCGGATACGTGTTGAAGTACTCGACCGCGCTGCGCTTGACGTTGACGGTGTTGCCGGTCGTGAACGCGGAACTCAGCCCGAGGTCACTCAACAGGCCGCCTTCGCACACGACGGTGAGGTGGCGGTCGAGGCGGACGCGGGCGCCGGTGGCGGCGTTGACCGCGGCGGCCAGCACGGTGACCGGCGCGTTCGCCACCGCCACGACAACGTCGAGCAGATCCATCTACAGCGGTAATGGTGTCGGGAGGCGGCCGTCGGCGAGGAGTTGCGCGCCGATGTCGCGGGTGAGCGTCGGGGCGTCGCCGAGGAGATGGTCCAGCACGCGCACGCGCCGGAAGTGCGTGTGAAACGGGTGCTCGGCGGTGAAGCCGATCCCCGCCAGCACCTGCTGCGCGTGGCGGGCGACGGCGCGCGCGCTGCGACCCGCGGTGGCTTTCGCCACCATCGCAGTGAACGGCGACGGTTGATTCCACGCGCCGTGGAGCGCCGCTTTCGCCGCGTCGAGCGCGACCTGGGACTCGGCCAAGCGATGGCGGACGGCCTGGAACTGCGCGATCGGTCGGTCGAACTGCACGCGCTCGAGCGCGTGCGTGCGCGCCAGGTCGAGCATGACGAACGACGCGCCGACGAGTTCGTGGGCCAGGGCCCGTCGCGCCTGGGCGATCACTTCGTCGGTGGCGTCGCCGATCGTGACGCGGCCGAACGCCGGATCGATCCCGACGCCCACCTCGCGCTGGAGCGGCACCAGTACCGCCAGCGCGTCGGTCACGGTGTTGGTCGCGCCCTGGAGTTCGAACCACACGGCGACGGCGGTCGTCGCATCCTCGCTGAGCGCATCGCGCAGCAGCGACACGTCACCGGCGGGCAACGCGGCGGCGACCGCCTTGGCGTACAGCTCGCGCTCGGCGTCGTCCATCACGCTTCGGGCCCGAGATCGAGTACGCGGCGCGCCACGATGTTGCGCTGGATCTCGGCGCTGCCGCCGTAGATCGACGCGGCGCGCGAGTACAAGAACTCGGGGCGCCAGTGGCTGTTGCTGTAGAGCACTTCGTCGGCCAGGCCGTCGGCCGCGAGGTCGTAGACCGTCTGCTCGGCGGTGGCGAGGAGGATCTTGTCGACCGACGTCTCGGGCCCGAGCGTCTCGCCGGCGGCGAAGCGGTGTTGTGTCTTGCGCGACCGGCTGCGGAACGCGTAGAGGTCCACGAACGCGTCGCCGACGCGATCGGCGCTCAGATCGGGAGCAGCGGCGAGCACTTGGTCGAAGCGGTGCCACAGCAGCGCGGCGCGATGCCACAGGGCGGTGCTGCGCTCGTGCGGGAGGATGTCCATGGCGACGACCCAGCCCTGGCCCTCGCCGCCGAGCGTGCGTTCGACGGGCACCACGACGTCGTCGAAGAACACCTCCGAGAACTCGGGGGCGCCGTGCATCGTCTCGAGCGGGCGCACCGTGATGCCGGGCGTGTCCATGTCGACGAACAGCGCGGTGATGCCGCGGTGCGCCGATTCG
>DASZWD010000058.1 GCA_035546775.1 Acidimicrobiales bacterium | reverse complement strand
ACCATCAGCGGCGCCATCTCGACGGCGACGCACGGCACCGGCGTCAAGCTCACGGGAATCGCCGGTCAGGTCATCGGCCTCGACATCGTCGCCGGCGATGGCTCGATCGTGTCGTGCTCACGCGACGAAGAGCCCGACGTGTTCGAATCGGCGCGCGTCGGCGTCGGCGCCCTCGGCGCGCTGTCGACGGTGACGCTGCAGTGCGTGCCGACGTTCAACCTGCACGCCGTCGAGGAACCGATCCGCGTCGACACGGTGCTCGAAGAGATCGACGCCCGCGTCGACAACAACGAGCACTTCGAGTTCTTCTGGGTGCCCCACACCGGTTGGGCGCTCACCAAGACGAACAACCAGACCACGCAAGCCGCCGGCGGCCAGTCGCGCGCCAAGTTCTTCAAGGACAAGATCCTCATGGAGAACATCGCGTTCGGCGCGGTGACGAAGCTCGGTCGCCTGCGTCCCTCTGCGATCCCGCGGTTGTCGAAGCTCATCCCGTCGACGGGACGCGTCGAGTACGTGAAGCCGAGCTACCAGGTCTTCGCCAGCCCGCGGTGGGTGAAGTTCTACGAGATGGAGTACTCGGTGCCGCGCCAGCACGTCGGCACCGCGCTCAACGGCATCCGCAAACTCATCGACGACAAGAAGCTGTTCATCGGATTTCCGGTCGAAGTGCGCTTCACCGCCGCCGACGACATCCCACTGTCGACGGCGTCGGGTCGCGAGTCGGCGTACCTCGCCGTGCACGTCGCCAAGGGTATGGACTACGAGACGTACTTCCGCGGCGTCGAGGACATCATGAACGGGCTCGAGGGTCGCCCGCACTGGGGCAAGCTGCACTTCCAGACGGCTGACGTGCTGGCGACGCGGTACCCGAAGTGGGACGCGTTCCAGAAGGTCCGGGGCCGGCTCGACCCCAACGGCGTATTCGCCAACGCGTACACCGACCGGGTCCTCGGCGTCATCGGCTGACATGGGCGCGGGCGTGAGCCACCGCGTCGTTGAGGTTGTCGAACACGTGGCGGTCGTCGGCGAGACGGTCGAGAGCACCAACCGCACTGAGGAGGCGATGGTGATCAGCGCTCGCGCCCTTCACCAACACGGTGATGTTTCGCCGCTCGAGTTCTTCGATGATGTCGCCGATCGCCTGCGCTCCCGTGGCGTCGAGCACCTGCAGGTTGGGTAGCCGCAAGATCACGACGCGCACGTCACCCACGGCGACCAATTCCCGGAGAAACGCTTGCGCCGCGCCGAAGAAGAGCGCGCCGTCGAGGCGATACGTCACGATGTGTTCGTGCAGCCAGCGCTGCTCGTCGTCGACGGCGACCTCCGTGCCGACGGGTTCGGCGATGACGGCCGTCGACTGAGCGACGTTGCGTAGCGCCAACACCACGGCGACGGCCAGGCCAATCTCTACCGCCACGATGAGATCGAAGGCGACGGTCGCGGCGGCAGTGACCACCATCACCGACGCGTCGCCGCGCGTGGAGCGCAGGATGGCGCGGACATTGTGGCCATCCACCATGCGAACCGCCGTGACCATGAGCACGCCCGCCAATGCGGCGAGCGGAATGCGGGCGACGAGTGCGCTGGCAAAGAGGACGACGAGCACGAGCAACACGGCGTGAACCATCGCTGCGACGCGGCTGCGGGCCCCGGCGCGCACGTTGACGGCGGTGCGCGCGATCGCTCCGGTGGCCGGCATCCCGCCGAAGAGCGACGACGCGATGTTCGCGAGCCCCTGGCCGAACAGCTCCCGGTTGGGATCGTGGCGCGGCGCGTCGGCCATTCCGTCGGCGACCTTGGCCGAGAGCAGACTTTCGAGCGCCGCCAGCGCGGCGACAGCCAGGGCGGCGCTGAACAGTTCGCTGACACGCGAGGGCGCAAGATTCGGCAGCGCGGGCGTCGGCAACGAGGACGGCAACGCGCCGATGCGCGCCACGCTCCAGCCGGTCGCACCGACGGCGACCGTGGCGGCGACGACACCGAGAAGCGACACGGGCAATGAGCGACGAAGCCTTGGCCCGAACACCATGACGACGGCTACCAGGCTGACCAGCACGAGGGTCTGCGGGGTTGCGGTTCGGCTGACGCGTGCGACGGCGCGCGCGGCCACAGCCGCGGTGTTGTCGCCCTTGGGCTTGGAGACGCCGAGTGCGGCGGGCACCTGCTGCAGAAAGATGATCACCGCGATCCCCACGGTGAAACCTTCGACGACGGGCCACGGTATGAGGGCCACGAAGCGGCCCAACCGGAAGAGTCCGGCGACGGTCACGAGGACGCCTGCGATCAGGCCGACGGAGAGAACAGCCGCGGCGCCGTAGCGCGCAACCACCGGGACGAGCACGACGGTCATGGCCCCGGTTGGGCCCGACACCTGGACGTTCGAGCCGCCGAAAGCGGCGGCCACGAAACCGGCGACGATGGCGGTGATGAGGCCGGCGCGAGCACCAAGCCCCGTGGTAACGCCGAACCCCAGTGCGAGAGGAAGCGCAACGATGGCGACCGTTACGCCGGCGAGCACGTCCGGTTTCCACGTGTGGGCGAACCCGGCGAAGTCGCGTCGACCAGGGATGAACTCGGTCACGGGCGGCGGCGCCTCATAGAAAGATTCATAATATGACAGATATATAAGATTGATGAACTGTACTATGTGTGCATGCCGGCTCGCCGAACGCCCACGAGTGCGCCGATCTCCGAGTTGAAAGCGGAGTTGTTCCGCGCCCTTGCCCATCCGGCGCGGATCCGGGCGTTGGAGGTCCTCTCGGAGGGCGAGCACTCCGTGAGCGAGCTCCAGCCGCTTGTCGGTATCGAGGCGTCGCATCTGTCTCAGCAACTCGCGGTCTTGCGCCGTGCGGGACTCGTGACGTCGCGCAAGGAGGGAACCTCGGTGCTCTACGCCATTCGCGACAAGACGGCGATCGAGTTGCTGCGCGTCGCCAAACAACTGCTCATCAACTCACTCGCCGAGACCTCCGACCTCCTCAGCGACCTGCGCGCCGCGCGGTAGCCGCTCAGTCGGCGTCAGAGGCGACGACGGCCCAGGCCAGGCCGTGCTCGGGATCCTCGACCGCGAGGCGCAGTGACCAGCCGGCCGGATCGTGGCCCTCGTCCCACAGGTACCAGCGCATCTCGTCGACGGCGTCACCCAACTCCTCGGCCGTGAGGGGCCAGTCGTGGGTGAGGTCGACGACCGCCGCGGCCGCCCACCAGGCGCCGAAGCGGCCGGCAGCCCCGCCGCGCCGGCGGCCGTGGGCGCCGCCCGACGCCGCGGCCCACGCCATGTGGGCGAAGGCGTCCTCGGGGGCGATGGCGGCGACGCGCGCCGTCGTGAGTCCGAGCGACCGCAAGGCGCCGGCGACGTCGCCCACCACACCGGTGGCGTCGACGCGCCCGTTCGACTCGTTGGCCCAGTGCACGACGAGATCAATGAGGGCGCTGCGCCCCTCCTCGGTGTCGTCGTCCGCCTCGAACTCGGCGCCCTGCAAGGACACGGACGACCACGCCGTCTTGCCGGGACGGTCCGGCGCCGGGAACTCCGCCTGGTCGAGCTTGTACGTCGCCACCTCGTACGGCGGCTCCCACTTGGCGAGCACCAGCGGCACGTCGTAGATCGACGGCTCGTCGGCCGCGGCCTGGGTGAGGTCGGCGCCGCGCACAACGCACTCCTGGGCGAACACGCCGGCGACGGGACCGGCACCGGCGAGATACGGCCCGACTTCGTCCCACGCGTGGGTCGAGGCCGCCACCTCGGTGAGCGGTCCCAGCCCGAAGCGTGCCGCCGCCGCGCCCGGGCCCGCCGCGTCCTCGATGGCGCGGGCCGCAACGTCCCCGGGTCCTTCCAACGCCAGCGCGTAGTTCACGAACGCGGTGACGGGCCACAGCTGCTTGCCGCGCGCCGCGGCCGCGCGGCAGTCGTCGCGTACCCACACCAATTCGTCCCAGTCCGCCTGCTCGGTGAGACGTTCGACGAAACGCGTCAGCTCGTCGAGATCGCCCTTGTCGACCAACTCTTCTCGGTAGGACATCAGACGTAGGGCCAGGGGTAGTGGCGGTAGTCCTCGGCGACGTCGGGGATGTGCGGGAGGTCGGCGACGGCGAGGCAACGGCGGCGCAGCGCCGCGATCTCGGGAGCATCGAGGAGCTCGTCGAGCGCGGCGAGGGGCGCGTCGGCCACGCGGCGCAAATCGTCGCGCCACGTCCCAGGGATGGGCTGGCCGCCGAACTCCCAGATGACCGTGCGCAGCCGCGGCACCGGTTGGAAGGTGAGGCCGTGGTCGACGCCGAGCAGCTCGCCCGTGCTCGTGATGAGGCAGTGGCCACCCTTGCGGTCGGCGTTGTTGACGACGAGGTCGAACACGCACATCTGGCGCAGCCGGTCGTGCGTCGACTCGTCGTCGAGCAGGGTGAAGTAGTGCTGCTCGAAGTCGGCGTCCTCGATGAAGCGCTGGAGCGAACCCTGGCCCATCGGCGCGTCGAACCGCGACACGGTCTCGGGCACGAGATCCCAGCCGAGCGCTTCGCTCACGACGTAGGTGGCCACCTCACGACGCCACAGACCGTGCGGGTAGTCCCACAGTGGCCGCTCGCCGCTCTCGGGCTTGTACACCGCTCGGATCGATTCGTCGCCGCACGTGACCGTCGTCAGCAGCGTCTGGTTCGAACTCCAGGGCATGCGCCCCTCGATGACGATCTCGCCGGCGGCGAGTACCGTCATCGCTCGGGCGCGTGGTGACCGTTCTTCTTCGGACACGTGTGACCCTGCGGGTCGAGGGGATGCCCGCACCAGGGGCATGGGGGACGGCCGGACTCGACGAGCATCACGGCGCGGATGGCGAGGGCACGGCCCTGCTCGCGGGTGATGAGGACGCGGCAGCGGCCGTGCGGTTCGACGGGGTTGCCTTCCTCGTCGGTCTCGACGGCTTCGACGGCGTCGAGCACCAGGCGGTCGAGGGCGTCGAGGTAGCCGAGGCCCATAGCTCCCACCACCCACGCCACTTCGAGTGGCTGCTGGAGTTCGAGGTCCAGTGGCAGTTCCTGGGTGACGGGAAGATCTTGCAGGCGCTCGACGAGGGCAGCGCCCAACGCCGCGACCTGTTGCTTTTCCAGCTTGAGCGTCACGACGTCCGCCGCGGCGCGCACCTGGAGCAAGAACACGCGGCGACCCGGCGTACCGACCGTGCCGACGGTGACGAGGTCGGCGTCGGTGAACTCGTAGCTTTCACCCGCCATTACGTGACCACCCGGTTGACGCAGTGCACGAACGGGCCCTCGTTGCCGTAGGCGATGACCGTCATCGAACACGGCGAAACGTCGATGCGTTGGAACAAGTCGAGCGGCACTCCGAGCGCGCTCGCCGCGGCTGCCTTGATCGGGTCGGCGTGGGACACCGCGATCACCGTCTTGCCGGGATGGGCCGCACGGAACTTGTCGACCGTCGACGTCATGCGCGTTTGCATCTCGGCGAAGCTCTCGCCCCCCGGGAACCGGAAGCCCGACGGGTTGCGCTGCACCGCTTTCCACTCCGAGAGCTTGCGCAGCTTCGCCAGCGACGCCCCGGTCCATTCCCCGAAGTCGCATTCCAGCAGGCCGCGCTCGATTTGCACCTTCATACCGAGTGCCTTGCCGATCGGCGCCGCCGTCTCGCGCGTGCGCTGCAACGGCGAGGCGTACACGGCGGCGACGTTCTTGGACTCGCGCAAGTGGTCGGCGACGGCCTGCGCCTGCGCTTGGCCCTTTTCGGCCAGGGCCAGGCCGGCGGCGCGACCGGGCAGGACCTTGCCGGTGGACGGGGTCTGGCCGTGGCGGACGAAAATCACGACGGTGGGCGCGGGCGGCGTTGGCATGTCGGGGGCACCGTAGCCTTCCCGCCGTGAGTGATTTGACGGCCCAACTGACGGGGCTGTGCGACGAGATCGTGCACTGTCGCAAGTGCCCGCGTCTCGTCGCCTGGCGCGAGCAGGTGGCAGTCGAGAAGCGGGCGTCCTACGCCGCCGACCAATACTGGGCGCGTCCGGTGCCCGGCTTCGGCGACCCGCAGGCGCGCATCCTCGTCGTCGGCCTCGCCCCAGCCGCCCACGGCGGGAACCGCACGGGCCGGGTGTTCACCGGCGACCGTTCGGGCGACTTCTTGTTCGCCTCGATGTACCGCTGTGGATTGGCGAATCAGCCTACGAGCGTGTGGCGCGATGACGGGCTCGCACTGCACGACGCCTACGTGGCCGCCGTAGTGCGGTGCGCGCCGCCGGCGAACAAGCCGACGACCGAAGAACGTGACACCTGCGAGCCCTACCTCGTGCGCGAGCTGGCGTTGCTCGACCGCGTGCGCGTGGTCGTTCCGCTCGGCCAGTACGGCTACGACGCCGTGTGCCGCATCCTCGGGGTGCGGCCGCGGCCACGCTTCGGTCACGGCGTCGAAGCGGCCGCGCCCGACGGCCGCACCATCGTGTGCTCGTTCCATCCAAGTCAGCAGAACACCTTCACCGGCAAGCTGACCCCGGACATGCTCGACGCGGTGTTCAGGCGCGCGGTCGCCCTCGTTACGTGAGGCGCTTCGTCAGTTCGCCGCGCACGATCTTGCCCAGCGCGTTGCGCGGCAGCGCGGCGACGCGTTCGTAGCGCCGCGGCCGCTTGTAGGGCGCCAAGCGCGCCGCGCACCACTCGTCGAGCTCGGCGTCGCTGACGTCGTCGCCGAGGACGACGAACGCGCACACGCGCTCGCCCCATTCCGCGTCGGGCGCGCCGACCACCGCGGCCTCCGCGACTGCGGGATGCAGGGCGATCGCTTCTTCGACCTCGCGGGGGTACACGTTGAAACCACCGGTGATGATGAGCTCCTTCTTGCGCCCGACGATGTGCAAGTAGCCGTCGCCGTCTTCGGCGCCGAGGTCGCCGGTGCGGAACCAGCCGTCGACGAACGACTCGGCGTTGGCGTCGGGTCGCTGCCAGTAGCCCCCGAACACGTTCGGCGCCTTTGCCTCGATCTCCCCATCGGCCGCGAGCCGGACCTCGACGAGCGGGAACGGAAAGCCGACCGAGCCGCCGCGCCGCTCGCCGTCGTACGGGTTCGACGTCAGCATCACCGTTTCGGTCAGCCCGTAGCGCTCGATCGGGGCCGCGCCCGCGATAGCCGCAATGGCGGCGTGGAGGTCGGCAGGCAGGGGTGCCGACCCGGAAACGCCCAGGCGCAGGCCGCGCAGCGCCGTCGCGCCCGGCGCCGCCACGAGGCGGTGCCACATGGTCGGCACGCCAAAGAACATCGTGGCGCCGGTGTCGACGGCGCTGAACACCGTGTTCGGATCGAAACCGGGATACAGCAGCGCGGTGGCGCCCGTCGTCAGCGTGCCGTGCAGTCCGACACCGAGGCCGTGGAGGTGGAACAGCGGCAGCGTCAGCACCAGACGGTCTTCCGCTGTCCAGCGCCACGCCAGTGCGACCGCCTCGCTCGACACGAGCAGGTTGCGGTGGCTCAGCAACGCGCCCTTCGGCGCGCCGGTCGTCCCCGACGTGTAGACGAGCAGCGCGGCGTCGTCGCCGGTGGGTGCCGGCAAAGCGACGTCGGCGGACGGCGGCAACTGGTCGAGCGACGGGCTGGTGACGATCGCGGTGGGTGCCGCGGCGCGGATCCACTCGGCCCGCTCGGCGTCGTCGACGACGGCGGCGGTGATCGCCGCGTCGCGGGCGATGTGGGCGATCTCGGGCTCCCGGTATGCCGTGTTCATCGGCAACGCCGTCGCGCCGAGGCGCAGCAGGCCGATGTAGGCGACGACGAACTCGTAGGAGGTCGCGGCGCTTATCGCGACGCGGTCGCCGTGCCCGACGCCCGCGGCGGCGAAACGGCCCGCCGCGTTGGCGGTTGCCGCTTCGAGTTCGTCGGCGCGCCGCGGGGCGCCGGTCGTATCGACGAGCACGACCTTTGATGGATCGGCGGCCCAGCGCTGCTCCCAGGCGGCGACGAGGGAGCCGGCGGCGCCGAGGTGAACGTCTTCAGGACTCAGGCCGGCAGGAAGGTGGTCGGTCCACGGGCGCACCGCGACTGTTTAGTGCCTAGGCCGAGCGCCACAACTCCCGGCGCGCGCCGCGCATGACGCCGCGCAGGTACTGGTCGAACCAGTCGACCGCGGCGCTGGTGACGTCGGCGGCGTGCTGCACCAGTGTCGAGCCGCCGGGCAGCGCGGGCAACGCGTCCTGCGTCGCCGCCGTCAGCGTCTCGTCGCTGACGAGGAATAGCGACGCGGCGCGCACGCCGGTTAGGTGCGTGCCGGCAACGTCGAGCGGGGCGTCGAGCGTCACCACGGCCGCGACCTCGTTGGTGTGCAGCGACGCGGCGACGAGGGCGGCGACGCCGTCGAGACCGGCACCGAAGTACCCGATGGGACGATCGAACAGCATCGCTTCGCGGACGATGGCGGTGACAACGTTGGCGAAGGTTGTGGCGTTGTTCTCCACGTCGACTGCGGACACTCCCAGATCCATCTGCACGGTGGCGAAGCCGCGCTCGTTGCACGCGGCGGCCAACGCCACGCCACGGGTCACGAAGGCGACGACGCCGCGGGCGTCTTCGGGCACTGCGAGATCGGCGGCGACGTGGAAGCCGCGCGCCACCTCGACGTCGACCATCGATTCGGCAAGCACGGCAGGGGAGTACCCGTTGTCTAGCCTGCGTACCCGCCCGCCCACCCGCACCTTTGGGTCGGCTCGCTACGCTCGCCTTCAGTGACACCCGGACCTTCCCTCGACGCGCTGCGATCGACCGTCGCCGATCTCGTGGCGCTTACGTCGAATCGCAATGCCCGCGACCTGAACCACGTGCCCCAGCGCGGCGAGTGGAGCGCGGCGCAGGTGGCGGCACACATGGCCGACGCCGAGATGGTCTACAGCGTGCGCATTCGCATGATGCTGACCGACGACAACCCGTCGCTCGCGGCCTACGACCAGGATGCGTGGGCCGATCGGCTCACGATGTGCGACGAGTCGGTCGCCGGCTCGATCGGCCGCTTCCGCATGCTGCGCGAGGCGAACCTGCGCCTTTACGAGTCACTCGAGACCGACGAGTGGGACCGCGTGGGCACGCACGAGGAACAAGGCCTGACAACGATCAAGGGCACGGTCGAGACCTTGATCGGTCACGACCGTGCCCACTTGGACCAGATCCGGAAGTTGCTGCCGTAACCACAACGTACCGGTTCGGAGTGCGAAGGCTTACGAGTAGATCTCGAAGAGGCCGGCGGCACCCTGACCGCCGCCGATGCACATCGTCACCACGCCCCACTTGGCGCCGCGGCGCTGGCCTTCCTGCAACAGGTGACCGGTGCAGCGGGCACCCGTCATGCCGAAGGGGTGGCCGATCGAGATCGAGCCGCCGTTGACGTTGTACTTCTCGGGATCGATGCCGAGCCGGTCGCGGCTGTAGAGGCACTGCGACGCGAACGCTTCGTTCAGCTCCCACAGGTCGATGTCGTCGATCTTCAGGCCGTGGCGCTCGAGCAGACGCGGGACGGCGAACACGGGGCCGATGCCCATCTCGTCGGGCTCGCAACCGGCGACAGCCCAGCCCTTGAACGCGCCGAGCGGCGACAGGTTGCGGCGCTCCGCTTCGTCGGAGCTCATGATCACGACGGCCGCCGCGCCGTCGGAGAGCTGCGACGCGTTGCCGGCGGTGATGAACTTGCCCGGCCCCTTGACCGGCGGCAGCGCCGCAAGACTTTCGAGGGTCGTGTTCGGGCGGTTGCACTCGTCGCGATCCACGACGTAGTCGACGATCGACTCTTCCTTCGTCTCCTTGTTGACCACCTTCATCTGGGTCTTCATCGGGACGATTTCGTCCTTGAACAGATCGGCGGCCTGGGCGGCCGCGGTGCGCTGCTGGCTCTGGAGGGAGTACTCGTCCTGGGCTTCACGGGTGACGCCGTAGCGCTCGGCCACGATGTCGGCGGTGTCGATCATCGCCATGAAGATCGCCGGGTACTCCTCGATCAGCTTCGGGTCGACGCCGCCGATGCCGCCGCCGGGTTGTGAGATGGCCTCGACACCGGCGCCGACGACGATGTTGGCGCCGTCGTTCTTGACATAGTTCGCCGCCGACGCGATGGCGTTGAGGCCCGACGAGCAGTGGCGCTGGATCGTGTTGCCGCCGGTGGTGACGGGCAAGCCCGCCAGCAGGCCGGCGAGGCGGCCGAGGTTGCCCGCGCCGTGGGCGCCGTTACCGAGCGTGACGTCCTCGACCTCGGCCGGGTCGACGCCCGACTTCTCGACCGCGTGCTTGATGGCGTGGGCCGCCATCGACATGGCCGGCGTGTTGTTGAAGCCGCCCCGGTGCGACTTGGCGAGCCCGGTGCGGGCGTAGGAAACGATGACGGCTTCACGTGCCATTACGAGATGTCCTTCCGATCACTATCTGACGCGCGGACCTTAGCGCTGGTCGGCGTATCACGACCCTGCCGCGTGTACGTGCGGTTAGAGCCGATCGGCCCTGGCACGGACGGAGCGGAGCACCGAGGCTTGCGAGGTGACGAGTGTGAAGCGCCTTGCTTCCGTGGACGAACGATCACACGCTCAGTTGGAAGAGGAACTGGCGCGCTGGACCGCCCGCGGCGCGATCTCTCGTGAGCAGGCAGACGCGATCCGAAACATCGAGCAGGAAGTGGCGGCGGTTCCCCGTGGTCGCATCCCGCTCGTTGCCCAGGCCATCGGGTTTCTCGGCGGTGCGCTCGCCGTCATCGCCGGCATCGTCGCGACGTCTCGGTTCTGGGACGACATGCCGACTGCGGCGCGGCTTGGTCTCGTGGGCGCGGTGGCGGTGCTGCTGGTGGTCGTCGGACGTGTCGTGCGCCGTGACGAGGAACCGGCGCTCGCGAACCTCGGCAGCTTCCTGTGGCTCCTGGCCATGGGCTGTGTCGCGTTCTGGGTCGGCATCTTCGCGACCGACGTCGTCAACCTCGAGGGCGCCGACGTTGCAACCGCCATCGGCGTGGTGTCGCTCGTTGTTGCCGGCGCATTGTGGCGCTGGCGTGCCGCGCCGCTCCAGCACGTGGCCACGTTCGCCGCGCTCGCCCTGAGCGTTGCCAGCGTGGCCGGCCACGTCGAGCACGTGGGGGCGTTGTTCGTCGGGATCGCGCTGTGGGCCGTTGGCGTGTCGTGGATCGTCCTGGCGTGGATGGGCGTGGTGTCGCCCGCGCCGGTGGCCTACGTCGTGGGCGCGCTCGTGGCGATCGGCGCCGGCGGCGCCGTCGGGGCCGACGGTCGGTGGGGCGACATCCTGGCGGTCGCGACCGTGGTCGCGTTTCTCGCGGCCAGCGTCCCGACGCGGTCGATGGTTTTGCTGTGGGTCGGCGTCCTCGGCATCTTCCAGGCCGTTCCGACGGCGATCACCCGCCACTTCGGAGACTCGCTGGGCGCGCCGTTGATCCTGTTCCTCGTCGGGTTGTCCTTGATCGGTGCCGCCGTTGTGGCGTCTCGCCTTGCGCCCGAGATTCGTTCCGCGCCACCGAAGCTGGCGCACCTGTCGCAGCGCAGCATTGGCGCGGGGTTGCTCGCCGCGGTGGCAGTCGTCGTCGCGGTGACGGTCGGCTTCACTGACGTCCGTCCTGCGCCCGCGTACCCCTCGTTGCAGCAAACCCCGGATCCCTCACTCGTCGGATCCGTCGCCTTCGTGCGCGACGGGAACAAGCCGTGTGTCTACGTGATGGCGGCGAGTGGCACCGCCGCGGCGAAGAAGTTGTACTGCGACGCGCATCTCGACCACGGCCCGATGGGTTTGTCCTGGGACGGCGGCAACGTCCTCGTGCACTCGTGGACCGAGCAGTCGGGCTCCCAAGTCATCACTGTCGATGGCGCAACTGGCCGCGTGTTGAACCGCGCATCGGTGAGCGACGAGTACAAGGACATCCCACCGAGCATGCGTCGCGCCGACGGCACCGTCGTCGAGATCCAGGGCCGCCACGGCGCGCCCCGCGTGGTGCTGCGGTCCAGCGCGGGCGTGACGCGGACGGTCCTGCGCCCGGTCGGGCCCCGCGACTACTGGCTCGAGGAAGCAGTGTGGTCGCCGGATGGGATCCACCTGATCGTCACCGACTCGGAGCACCGGATGCTGATCGTCGACACCGAGTCACCTGTCCACACGACACGCGTGCTCGTGACGCACGCGATGTGGCCCGCGTGGTCCGCCGCCTGAACGAACATCTCGTGTTCGCCGGCGCGTAACCGCGCCGCAAACGCACCGTCGCTCGGTGCGGTCACCCTGGAAGAACGTGAGCCGACGGAAGCTGGACCGCCGATTCATCGAGCACGTGACGACATCACGGCTGCTCGGGACGATCAGTGTTGTGTCCGCCATGTCGTTGTTGGCCGACGGCTTGTCGCCGCTGTTGCTGCCCCACGCGCCGCTGGCGCTCGTCGCGCTCAGCCCGCGTTCGATGTACGTCGTCGCCGTGGCGCGCGGCGTGCCGGCGTGGCTCCTCGTGCCGTTGCTGACGTTGCGGCTGTGTCTCACCGACCCGGTGCACTTCGAACTCGGACGCCGGGTGCCGGTCGGGCCCACGTCGCACGGTGTCGTCGGACGCGTCGGACGCCAGCTCCGCCGGTTCGTCGACGCCGTGCCGGGGGTCGGGTTCGTGATCGCGGTCGCTGCCTGGCCGGTGTCGCACTCGCTGCTCGCCGCCGGCGCCGGAGGCGTGCGCCGCCGCACGGTTGCGGTTGCGGACCTCGCCGGGACCGCGGTGCGGGTCCTCGTAATGGTCCTCGTCCTCGGTCGCATCGACGGAATGGTCAGTGCGGCGCACGCGGCGTCACACGTCGGTCCGCTGGCGGTGCTCTCGGTGGTGACCTACGCCGGCATCGCCGTCTTCAGCAGCCGCCGGCGCAATCGCGCGTCGGCGTCGTGGGAAGACATCGCCAACCAGGTTGAGTCGCTGCGTCTCGAGGAACGAATGCTCGAGACCTACGGCCTCACGTGGCCGGAGCTGGCTCGGTCGGCGCTGCCTTCTTCTTCGGCGGGTGCATGACCTTCGGTGCCGGCACGGCGGTGTCGGGCCAGCGGTTGCGCGACACGCGCGAGAGCTTGCGCAGCAGCGTGATCGCCCCCGGGTCGTCGTCGCCGGGACGACCGATCAGCGAACCGTCCTCGAGCATCTTCACGATGATCTCGCGGCCGATGTCGGTGCGGACGATCGTGAGGGTCCAGTCGTTGTACTCGCCGATGCCGCCCGTCGACACGTCGGCGTGCTCCGCCGCGAAGTCGGGACACGTCTTGCAGCCTTCACGCGTCCAGGCGTGGCACTCCTTGAGGTTGATCTCGTGGTAGTCGCCGTTCTTCATCCAGATCTGGAAGACGCCCTTGATGTTCATCTTCACCATGTCCTGCTTCTTCAGGCCGTACTTGGCCTCGAAGAGTTCTTCGAAGATGGCGTCGTCGAAGGTCTTGGAACACAGCAGGCCGATGTTGAGGGCGAAGCGCCGCGCCGGCTTGCCGGCCTTGCGGGCTTTCATCGCGGGAGGGCTTGATGTCTGGCAACCCATGCCCACGAGCGCGAGCTTCTCTGCGCCACCCGCAACTGCCTCTGCGTACCCCATCGGGGTGGCGGAATAGGTGTAGCGACTGCCGGCGGCGGCCAGCACCTCCTCCTTGGTGCGAGCGACACCAGGTATGGCTTTCCACGTAGAGCCGTCGCCTTCGAGGTAGCTCACCAGCGCAGCGTCGATGTAGCCCTTCTCCAGGCACCAGATGAGCATTGCGGAGACGACGCCGCCGTCCTGGCCCATCTTGTGCACCATGTCGTCGGAGGCGCGGGCGAGGATGATGTCCTTGCTGATGCCGTAGATCTCGTCGATCGTGCGCGACCGCTCGAACATGAAGTTGTCGATTTCGGTCTCCCACGTACGAAAGCGGGGGCAGGCACGCGTGCACGACGTGCAGCCACGTTCACCGTGGCCGCAGTTGGCCGGGCCGAGGTCCTCTTCGAGGTGGAACGGCTTGTAGACGCCCTCGTCGTCGTTGTAGCCGAGCACGTCGTGCGGGCACGCGACGACGCACCCCGAACAGCCGGTGCAGAGCCCCGAAGTGACGACTTCGGAGTACAACTCTTTCCACTGCGCGGTCCAGCGCTCGGCCTTCGCCGGGGGGTTTTCAGTGACGGTCATCGCGAGGGACGTTAACCGCGGGCACCGGTAACGTTCGTCCCGTGGAGGATGCGATCGCGGCCATCTTCGTCGTCGTCGGCCTCGTCGGTGGGCTCGGTTTCGCCGGCGTCGCCATTGCGTGGCTCAACGACCGCCGGCACGCGGCGCTCGAGCGCCGCTCACCCCCGCTCGACCCGAAGGCGATCCTCGAACGGCGCTTCGCCCTCGGCGAGATCGACGAACACGAGTTCAACCGGCGCATGCACCGCTTGACGTACGGCCCGCCGCTCGAACTCGACTGAGCCGCTCAGGCGAACAGCCCGAGCGGGCGCAGGCCGATCGCCTGCATGCGCCGCACGTGGCCGCCCGCGATCGCGCCGATCAGGCCGAGCGGGTTCCCGAGGCGTACGAACGCGGCGAGCGGGAGAGCGGCGGTCCCGCGCCCGCTCCACAACATGTGCAGCGCCATCTGTTGCGCGCCGGCCGCGGCGCGCTTCTTGCCGCGCGGAGTCGTGGTCATGACGGCGCGCAGCGACGCGGCGGCGTGGCCTTCGTGCTCCACTTCGTCGGCGATGACGGTGTCGATGAACGCCGCGGTGTCGGTGTCGACCACGGTGCGCAACCACTGCAGCAGGTCATCCGCGATGCCTTCGCCGAGGTACGCGCCGACCGCGTTCTCGACGTCGCCGTCCGGGGACGTCGAGTGGTAGCGGTCGAGCGCGGTGCGGAACGGCCGCATCGCGCGCTCGGGGTCGGCGCCCATGGCCTCGAGGCGCGCCACGAAACCCTTGTGGTGGCGCAGTTCCTCGGCAGCGACCTTTTTGAAGTGGCGCCGGTCGGCGTCGTTGGCGGCCGCCGCGGCGTCCGCCTTCGCGCCCTCGTACGCCTTCAGTTCGCCGTAGGCGACGGCGCCCAGGACCTGGATCAGTGCTTTGCGGTTCAGGAAATCGTCCATTTGTGACCGACACGGTACCCTTCCCGCTCGCATGGGGCGTGGAAGGGCTCTAGTGATGACGCTCGTCGTCGTCGTCGCCTCCGTGCTCGTCGCCCGCACAGCGCAAGCTGATTCACCGCCCGCGCGGCCCGCACTTGATGCCGTCGCTCGTGCGCAACTCGCGGACCGAGTCCACAGCGCGATTGTCATGGTCCACGCGCGATCGATCGCCGTGGCCCTGCGCGCGTCCGAGCGCGCCGGCATGCGCGTGATCGACCGCTTCGATCGTGTGGGCGTGGCGGTCGCCCGCGGGAACGGGGCCGCGCTCCAGCGGCTGAGTCGCGACAGGACGGTCGACCGCGTCGAGGGCGACGCGCCCCTCCGCGTGCTCAGCACGACGGCTCCGGTAACCACCAACGCCCACTTCGTCCAGGATCACCCGACGGTGTTCCACGATGCCGCGGGTCGTGTCGTCGACGGCCGCGGCGTGACGATCGCGATCATCGATTCCGGCCTCGACCCGTCCCATCCGATGTTGCGAGGCCGCGTCGCGCGCAACTTGCGTTTCGTGGGGGACAACGCGCAGGAGTTTCTCCCATCGGGCGCGTACTTCCACGACGCGCAGTGGCTTGACATGCACGGCCTGAACAGCGACACCACCGCCATCGGCGGCCACGGAACGCATGTCTCAGGGATCGCCGCCGGCAACCGCGTGACGTTCCGCGGCCGGGCGATACAGGGCGAGGCGCCGGGCGCGAAGTTGGTGATGCTTTCGATCTCCGCCGCACTCAGCGTGTACGGATCCGATGCCGCGCTGTACTGGGTGCTCGAGCACCACGCCGATCCGTGCCAGCGCAGCGATGGCAGCTGGTACCACGGCGAGTCGTGTCCGCCGATTCGCGTCGTCAACAACAGCTACGGCGTCGCCGATGCAGTGGGGCTACCAGGCAGCGCGAACAACGAGTTCGACCCGACGCGCGCGACCTCGAAGATCCAAGACGCGTTGCTCGCCGCGGGTGTCGTCAGCGTTTGGGCGAACGGGGACTCCGGTGATGGAGGGCCCGTGAACCGCAGCAATGGTTTCGGTTTGGACCCGCGCAACGGCATTCTCACAGTCGGGTTCACCGACGACAACGGTGTGGCCGACCGAGAAGCGCCCGTGTACCTCAACAGCGGCGTAGGTCAGTTCGGTCGCGTCGACACCTATCCGGACCTGGTCGCCCCTGGCGTTGCCGTGATGTCGGCGTGTCGCGCCAGCATGCCGTTCTGCCAGATACCGCTCGACGGCGACATCGGCAGGATTGAGGGCAACGAGCGCGCGCTGGCATCGAGCCTCAACTACCGCACACTCTCCGGATCGTCGATGGCGGCGCCGGCCGTTGCCGGCACGGTCGCCCTCATGCTGCAGGCCAATCCGCGCCTGACTCCCGCGCAGATCGAGCTGATCCTCGAGAACACCGCACACCGCTTCGCCAACCGCCGGGGTTACGAGGCTGACCGTCCGGGGCGGAACCCGCAAACACCTACGTCCTTCGACGCAGGGCATGGCTTGGTCGACGCTGCCGCGGCGCTCGAACACGTTCTGGGCGTCGCTGCGTCCGCACCCCCGACGTGCGGGCCGGGCCAACCGGTCCTCGTCGACCGATGGGGCGACGCCGATCTGGTCGAGTCGTTCAGCACGCCGGTCCCGTCCGCGGCTGACATCGACATCTTGTCGCTCACGTTGTCATGGCGCGCCGGCGTCCTCTCGGCCGCGCTGCACGTTACGAACCTGAGTGCGGACCCGGTCGGCGACGGCTTCGGGCCCGTGTATTCCGTGCAGTTCGACCATGGCGGGCACACGTACTGGCTGCGAGCCGATCGAATCGGCGGCTATCACGCGGAGCTGAGGGACGGTACGACCAACGCTGTGGTCGGCGCCACGACCGTCGTGTACGACACGCGGAGCAACGAGGTCCGCTGGACGGCTCGGCCCACTGCCGCGCTCGGCTTTGCGGACGGGGACGTCTTGTCAGCGATCGGTGTCCGCGGCGAGAGGATCTTGTTGCCGACTCAACTCGAAGGCTCGGCCGTGACCGACCCAACGGATTATGGGACGACGAACTGTCTCTACGCGCTCGGTGGTGCCGCTTTTGCGCCACCGCCGGTCACCGCCCGACCCGAGGCGGTCGCAGGTGTCGTGGCACCGGGCGCGGCCTTCGAACGCACGCGCAAGCTGGAGCTGAGCGCCGACGAGCCGTTGCCGGACGACCAGTGCCTCCTCCCGTCGACGGCGTGCGACGCCTATCGCGTTCGCGTTTCCACCGACGGAGTCCTGACCCTGGAAGTCTCGCTCGCTGCGACAAGTCCCACGAGGAACAACGTCGACCTGTGGATACGGGGGCCCGACGGTCAAGCGTGGCGCGCCAACGGGCCGACTGGTGTCGAGTCGGTCGCGGTGGCGCATGCTGCCGCGGGGACGTACACAGTCGTCGTCGAGTTGCAGCGTGCGCACCCGCCGGGGACGGTGCGGCTGCGCGCCGCACTCGCTTAGGTCCTAACTGTCCCGCAGGAGGTCGGTAGTCGATCTCGACGGGGGCACGCCGAGTTCGGCGTCGAGTGCGGCCGTGCAGTCGGCGAGAGCGCGCTGTGCTGAGCCGCGGTCGTCGCGCGCGAGGTGTACGCGGATCAAGAGCCGGTATGCGGATTCACGGGCGGCCGATGCGACCAGGGCTTCCTGGACCACGACGAGCGCCTCTTCGTATTGACCCTGCTCGAGGAGCAACTCCGCGGCGTGCTCGCGGGTAACGGCCACGAGTTCCTCGATGCGCCCGCGCTCACTGGCGGCCCACTCCGCATAGCGGTCGGCCGGGAGGAACTCCGTCCCGCGCCAGCGTTCGAGCGCGTGTTCCAGCAAGGCGGACGCAAGGACGTCGCGCCCGGAGCCTTCGGCCGTTCGCGCCCGCGTAACGAGCGTTTCGAAGTCCTGCACATCTGATCCCGCGAAACCGACCAACGCGTACCGCTCGCCGTCGCGCGCCAAGAGCTCGCGGCCTGCGCCGATGCTTTCGAGTGCGCGCCGGATCGTCGAGATCGCGGCGTTGAGCGACGGCTTCGCCGAGGGGCCCTCCGCGGGCCACACCCACTCCAAGAGCTTGTCGCCGTGCACCGGACGACCCGCATGCAGCGAAAGGATTCGAAGAATCTCCGCGGCGCGCCGGCTCTTCCATTGAGACGGATCGAGGACTCGGTCGCCGATCTCGAGCCGGAACTCGCCGATGAAGCGGGCCGTGAACGTGGGCTTTGCTGAGTGGCGTTGCGATGCAGTACGGAATTCCTGGTCGAGTGCGAAGAGCCCGTACTGGGCCGCGAGGTGTTCGGCCTCGTTGAGAAGCGTGGCGTCATCCGACACGCGCGAACGCTGCACGAGCATCGCGGCGCGCGTCGCCTTGAGGTCGAACAGATCCACGAAGAGGTCGGCTTCGCCCAGCCGCGCTGCAGCCGCCTCGCCGTTGCCGTTCGCCGCCAGGCAAGCCGCGAGCTCAACCAGGAGGAGCGTACGTTCGTTGGGGTCGAACGAGGTCTGGCGCAATTCGAAGGCGCGGGTCGCGAGCTCCAACGCTTCTGGTGCCCGGCCGCGCAGCCGCAGTGCGCGCGCCCACGCCCGCCATCCCCACGCGAGACCGAAGGTGTCGGCCATCGCTTCCTTCTCCCGGCTCGACCGCTCGAACGCATCCGTCGCCGCGTCGAAGTCTCCGGCGTCGGCGCAGACTTCCGCCAGGTTGCTGAGTGCATACGCGGCGGCCTGCGCGTTGCCGCAACTCAGGGCGACGGCGCGCGCTTCGAGAAGATCATCGCGGGCGGCATTGAGATCACCCGCGACGCGCTCAGCCATACCGAGCGAGTTGAGCGAGGTGGCGAAGGAGTACCGCGGGCCGCGCGATCTCCGGAGTTCGCAGGACTGCGTGGCCAGCCGTCGCGCCGCGATGGGCTCGCCTCGTTCGAGCGCGAAGAGGCTCAAGTTGTTCAGCGCCGCGGCGAGCGCTTCGAATTCCGCCAGGGCTTCGGTGATCGCGGCGATCTCCAACCAGAACGTCATGGCGCCGAGCGGATCCTTTTCTCGCCAGCGCGCCGCCTCCTCGGGCGTCACGACCGTCGGGTGTTGTGGTCCCGGTATCCCGAGAGCGTCCCGGGCCGCGGCGAATGCCGCTGGGATGTCAGCGGGTTGGCCGGCAGCCATCGCCGTCATCGCCAACGCGACGTTGACGGTCGAGCGCCACCTTCGCCGCTCCCCGTCGTCAGCGTCCATCTGCGCGGCGCGCATCTCGACGTAGCGGGCTGCGCGCTGCATCAGCATGTAGGCCAGCGTTGGCTGGCCCGACGAGTGGGCAACCCACGCTTGGTAGTACGCGATCCAAACGCGGTCCGGCGCCGCCTCGCCGAGGGCGTCGACCCAGGCCTCTAGCGCGTCGGCGTCCACGCGTGGTGCAGGCGTTCCGGCGACAAAGTCCATCGCGGCGCGGAAGATCAGCCGCTCGGCGCGGTCGTAGTCCCGCTCCGCGAGCGTTCTCTCGATCTCCTCCATGACCGCCACGGCCGCAGCCTATGAGCGCGCGGCGCGCGCGAGCTTCGCGAGCATCCGCGCCGCCGCGGCCCGGAGATCGGCAACCTGCGCTCGCGGTTCACGCAGCCAGGGGGCCTCACCGTCGTTCGGGAGTACGGCGCCCGATCCGAACGACTGCTGCGCGCGTTCCAACCGGACCCGCGCCACGTCGAATCGACGTGCCCCCAACGCTGCTGTGCTCCATCGCAGCTCGTGTTCGAATTCGTCAACGTCGGTTCTCGGAGTCGGGGTGATGACGTAGCGATCATCAACGCGACAGAGCGTGTCGCGCGGCGTCCCGGCTGCCGCGAGGGCGCGGCGGATGACCGAAACCGCGGCCCCAAACGAACGCTCGCCCCGCATCGGGTGCGACTCCCACAACCAGTCGACGAGTTGCGTTCGGTGGATGGGGCGGCCGCGGTGGGCGACGAGCACTCGCATCAGCGTCCCCGCGCGTCGGTTGGTCCACGAGTCGACGTCGACAAGTGAGCCGCCGACGAACAACGTGAAATCTCCGACGAGGGTCGCATACAAGGCAGGCGCCGGCTTCGCTGACGGCGTGTCGTCGCCTGCTTCGATGCGGTCGTCGCGCGCGAGATCGTAAAGGCCGAGGGCGTCGGCTGCGGCCGCACGCAACCTCAGAGCCGACGCCCGCTGCGCCGCAGTCGCCACTTCGACCCACGTCGCCGCGATGCCGAACAGCGACGCCGGTGGCAGCGACCAGGCAGCTGGAACGGGCTCCGACACGGTCGGAACGAGACCGGTCGTCGCTGAAATTCCACTGAAACGCCTTCGCTTCTGCCGATTTTCATTGGATTTTCACTGGGTGATGGTCTGCTGGCTCCCGGCGTTTGATTTCCAAGCGGGGCCCGGGGCGGGTGCTGCGAACGCCGCGACGACATCAAGAGCACAGGGGAGATCCAACATGAAGCGGAAGCTTTCTGTCATTGCCGCGGCTTCGGTCGCCTTCGCCGCTACCGGTGTGGCCTTCGCCGCATGGACCGCGTCGGGCGCCGGGAGCGGTTACACCAAGGCGCGGACCGCGCAAGCGCTTTCGACCGTGGACGTGTCGGCTACGACGACGGCTCAGCTGTATCCCGGCGGGAGTGGCGACGTCCTCGTCCGGATCGCAAATCCGAATCCGTACGACGTCGTCGTCACGGGCATCGCGCAGACGGCGAGCGCTTCGATCTCGTCGGGCAACGCGACGTGCGACAACTCGAACAGCGTCACCTACTCCGACCAGACCGGCACCTGGACGGTACCGGCCGGCGGCGAATCGACCGTGACGCTCACGGGTGCGGCCGCGATGTCGACGGCGTCGGTCGACGCCTGTCAGGGGCTCGTGTTCACGATCCCGGTCACCCTCAGCGGCCACAGCGCCCCGTAGTCCCTTTCACCGGTTCGTCACCCGTTTCGGCGTAGCGATGTCCGCGACACGCGTCGGCGCGTCATGCGTGCGAGTGCTCCTCGTGGTCGCCGCGGTTGCCTTCGGCCTGGTGCTCCAGTCCGAAGGCAACGGCCGGCGACTGCCGTCGCGCCTCGCTTCGGCGACGGGAAGCCCCACCGCGGGCCCGTTCACGATCGGCGGATCGGTTGAAGGTCTCTTTCCCGGCGCCATGCTGTCGTTGCCGCTCGCGGTGCACAACACGAACAGCTACTCGCTGCGCATCACCGATCTAGCGGTCGCCGTTGTCGGCGTCGACAAGTCGAATTGCCCGAAGGCGGCGGTGTCATCGCCCGGATTCTCCGCCTCGACGCTCGTCGGCGGGAACGCCACCACGGTTATCCCGGTAACGGTATCGATGGCGACCGGCGTCACCGACGCGTGCCAGGGCGCGAAGTTCACGTTGAGCTTCAGCGGGCACGGAGTGCGCTTCCCACTGCCGACTTCCGTGGTGGTGCACGACGCACGGCTGGTCGTGCGCCTCACCGCCGCGCGCACAGCGGAGGTCGACGCGTCGTTGTTCGAGTCGGGCGGGCAGGCGGGCGTGGTCGGCCGCACCCTTCGGTTCCTCGTAGGGAGCAAGCTCGTATGCACGCTCACGACCGACATGCACGGGCGCGGCCGGTGCAGCGGCCCAGCGCCGCTGCTGCCGTCTCACTACTCAGTGGTGTTCGCCGGAGACGCGTCCTACGACCCGGCGGCGACGAGTGGTCGGCTCAATCGGACGGTCCGGATCCCGTGAACCGGCGGACGATCGCACTGGTTGTTGTCGCGCTCGGCGTAGTTACCGCCGCGCTGCCGGCCAGCGCGTCCTGGACGGCGACGGGGCCCGGCGCCGCGTCGACGAGGGCGCGCTTGATGCCGGCGGGGAATACCCCGACCGTGTCCGTCAACGGTGCGTCAGCGACAGTCAGTTGGACCGCCAGCACGTTTGCCGGTGGCGGCCCCGCCGTGAACGGTTACGTCGTGCGCCGCTTCGACGGCGCGACGCTGCAAGAACAAGCGATCGGGGCGGGTTGTACGGGCGTGATCACCGCACTCAGCTGTGTCGAAGCCAGTGTGCCCGCAGGGACCTGGGTGTGGTCGGTGCAGCCCGTCCAGAACAACTGGTTGGGCGCCGAAAGCTCCAAGAGTGCCTCGGCCACGGTCGCTGCGTACCGCGCGACGGTTCTGTCGGACTCGCCGAGCGTCTACTACCGCCTGGGTGAGGCGAGTGGCACGGTGGCGTTGGACTCGTCAGGTCACGCCCAGGACGCGACATACCAGCCGGCGTTTGTGACGTACGGCGTCGCCGGGACCGTCGGAGACAACGACACGGCGATCATCTCGAACGGCGGCGGTACACCCGCGTCCCGTTCAGGAGGAGCTGGCTTGCCGACGGGCAACGCGCCGCGCACGTGGGAACTGTGGTTCAAGACGTCGGCCGCGGGCAACACGCTCGTGGATTACGGAGGGAACCCGTTACGCGCGAACGGCTCGTCGCTGGGAATCGCGAGCCTCGGCGGCGCGCCGGCCACACCCAATCAAAACGACAACCTGTGGCACTACGTGGCGGTGACGTACGACGGCACGACCCTCAGGAACTACTACGACGGCGTGTTCGTCGGGACGCAGACGGGTTCGCTGAACACGCCAGTCAACGCGACGTTGCGCCTTGGCAATGACAGCGGTGGCTTCGCATGGAACGGCAGCCTCGACGAAGTCGCGATCTACCCGACGGCGTTGTCCGCGGCGAAGGTGGCCGCGCACTTCGCGGCGTCCGGTCTGGCCACGACCTCACCGCCCACGGGGCTCACCGCGACGCCCGGCAACCGCTCGGCGAGCCTGAGCTGGAATGCCGTCACGAGTCCGGTCCCGGTCACTTACGTCGTCCGCGCCTATCTCGGGACAACGTTGGTCGCGACACGCCCGGTGACGAGTCCGTCGACGACGGCGACCTTCACGAGCCTCGACGGCGCAGCGACGTACTCGTTCACCGTGAGCGCCTATTCGATCTACGGCGAAAGCCCTGCGTCGGCCGCGGTCACGGCGACGACGGCGGGCACGGGCGCGTCCTACCGATCGGTGGTCGTCGCGGACGGTCCGCTGGCGTATTGGCGCCTCGACGAGCCCATGGGCTACTGGAATGACCTATTCAGCGCGCAGGACTATTCGGGCAACGGTCGGGCGTTGACATACGGCACCAGTGGGATCACGCACGCGGCCGGCGGCGCGCTCGGCGACGGAGACCATGCGAGTACCGGTGCCAACGCCGGTCCGATTGCGACGGCGACGTCCGTGTTCCATCCCGTCGGCGGCGCGGCGCGATCGATCGAAGTGTGGTTCAAACGCACGGCGTTGCAGTACGACGCGCTCGTGGCGTGGGGTCAGTCGCAGGACGCGCTGTTTGCGCTGCCGTCGAACGGAACGAGCATCGAGTATTGGCTCGCGACGGGGAACACCGTGCACGCCAACACGACGAATCTGAGCGACGGTAGTTTCCACCATGCCGTGTTCACTTACGACGGCGCGACCGGCAAGATCTACGTCGACGGCGTGCTACTCGTCACCCAGACGATCACGATCAACTCGAATGCTTCATCCCCGCTTCAGCTGGGCAGCGATCGGTTCAACGAACACCTCACGGGTTCACTCGACGACGTCGCGCTGTACGACTACGCGCTGTCGGGCGCGCAGGTCGCCGCGCATTACGCCGCTCGCAGTTAACGGTTACGGCCGACGGCCGATCTCGGCGTGGGCGCTGTGTTCGACCTGCCACGACCGTTCGGTCTGCCACTTGCCTCGCCACTTCTGTAGCACCACCTTGGCCGACGCGCGCTCGGAGTTGGTGCACGTCGCCGTATCTCCGTTCGGATCGACGTACTGCAGCGTGACGGACTGGTCGTGAGGCCAGTGCACGTTGATGCCGACGCGCCGGCGCCCGACCACGCCGCCCACGACGAATCCGTCTTCGTGATGATGCGCCCGTAACAGGGGAGCCGCCGCCAGCGACAGGCGCGGCCAGTCGCCCGCTCCCGGCACACGGAGCTGCAGCATCGTCACCATCGGCAGTTGCTGCAGTCCGCGCCGGTGCGCGGTGGCGGCCACGAGTTCCACGACGGCGCCGTCGCCGAGATCGGCGTGCAGCCAACACCAGCGGTGCGCGTTGCCGTGTCCGTAGATCCGCGCCACGGCGCCGCGCGCCGAGATCGGCTTCGCGGTTCCGTCCACGCTGACCGTGCCGCGGAACGTGGCGCGGGGCCACGGCACGATCTGTGCCGCGGGCAGCAGTTCGCGTTCCCAGACGCGGCGGGGGAACGTCCACAACGGTGAGCTCGTGTCGTCGAAGCTGACGTCCCACTCCACTGCGCCGGCGCGGCCACGGAGGATGCCGCGTGCGACGTCGGCCGCGTCGGTGGGCCGGTCCGGGCCGAACCGTTCGACCCGCGGCGCGCCCTCTACGGGGAACACCGCGGCCCACCCGTGGGTATACGGGTCTCCGGTGGTGGGGGCGACCGTCTCGTAGTGGATCCAGTAGCCGGTTTCGTCCGCGTCGGTGAAGGTGGCGTACCAGACCTCGAGACGGTGCGGCTGGCCACGCCACCGCGGGCGCGCGAGCGCGGCGGGGTCAGTCACGCCAGAGCTTGCGCGAGGTCGGCGATCAAGTCGTCCTGGTGTTCGATGCCGCACGAGAGCCGGACCAGCGCAGCGTCGACCTCGTTCGAGGTGCCGGCGACGGACGCGTGCGTCATCCGGCCCGGGTGCTCGATGAGCGACTCGACGGCGCCGAGGCTCTCCGCCAGCGTGAACAGTCGTGTGCGCTTACACACGTCGACGGCGCCCTCCTCGCCGCCGGCGTGGAGGAAGGACACCATCCCGCCGAAACCGGGGTAGAGGACCTTGCTCACGTTGCGGTCGGTCTCGAGATACGCGGCGACGGCACGCGCGTTCTCCTGCTGGCGCTCGACGCGCACTGCGAGGGTGCGCAGGCCGCGCAGCACGAGCCAGCAGTCGAAGGGCGCGGGCACCGCGCCCGTCGCGTTCTGCAGGAACCGCAGGCGTGCCGCCAATTCGTCGTCGTTCACAACGACCGCGCCACCGACGACGTCGGAGTGCCCGCCGAGATACTTGGTCGACGAGTGCACGACGACGTCGGCGCCCTGCGACAGCGGCTGCTGCAGGTACGGCGTGGCGAAGGTGTTGTCGACGACGAGGAGCGCACCCGCGCCGTGCGCCACCGCCGCGACGTTGCCGATGTCGACGACGGCGAGCGTCGGGTTGGTCGGGGTCTCGCACCACACCAGCGCGGTGTCGTCGGTGACCGCGCGGTTCAGCGCCGCCGGATCGCCGAGGTCGACGGCTTCGAACTGCAGGCCCGCCAGCGCGTGCACGCGCGCGATCAGCCGGTACGTGCCGCCATACGCGTCGTGTGGGATGACAACGCGCGCGCCCGACGGAAGCGTGCGCAGCACGGCGTCTTCGGCCGCGAGGCCGCTCGCAAAGGCGAACCCGTGCGCGCCGCCTTCGAGTTCTGCGAGTGCCCGTTCGAGCACTGCGCGCGTCGGGTTGCCCGAGCGCGAGTACTCGAAGTCGCCGCAGGGATCGGCCGGTGAGCGCTGGGCGTAAGTCGTCGAGAGGTTGATCGGTGGCACGACCGCCCCGGTGACCGGATCAGGCTCCCACCCGGCGTGTACCGCCCGCGTTTCGAACGCGCTCATTGGCGATTCACCAGGAACTCGAGCAGGTCCGAGCGCGTCAGGATCCCAACGGGGTGCCCGCCGTCGAGCACGACGATGGCCGACGACGCTTCGAGCGCGGCGACCGCGTCCTCGACGGGCTCGCCGCCGCCGAGCATCGGTAGCGCGGGCCCCATCACCTTCTCGAGCGGCCCGTCGAGCACCGACGGGTCCTTGAACGCGGCGTCGAGCAGGTCGCGTTCGTGCACCGCGCCGCGCACTTCGGCGGCGACCACCGGCGGTTCGTGCGACACCACCGGCATCTGCGAGACCCCGAACTCACGCAGGATCTCGATGGCGGCGCGGACCGTCTCGTCCGGGTGCACGTGCACGAGTTCGGGGATGTCGCGGCCCTTGCGCGCCAGCACGTCGGCGACGGTTTGGCCCGACGCGCGCAGGAAGCCGAAGTCGGCCATCCACCCGTCGTTGTAGAGCTTCGACAGGTAGCCGCGCCCCGAGTCGGGAATGAGCACCACCATCACGTCGTCGTGCGACAACTCACGGCCCACTTGGACCGCCGCCCACACCGCGGTGCCGGCCGAGCCGCCCACGAGGATGCCTTCCTCGCGCGTGACGCGCCGCGCGGTGAGGAAGCTGTCGCGGTCGCTCACCATGACGACGCGGTCGACCACCGACGGGTCATAGGTCGTGGGCCAGAAGTCCTCGCCGATGCCTTCGACGAGATACGGCCGGCCCGACCCGCCGGAATACACGGAGCCTTCGGGATCAGCCCCGATGATCTGCACGTTGGCGTCCTGCGACTTGAGGAAACGGCCCGTGCCGCTGATCGTGCCGCCGGTGCCGATGCCGGCGACGAAGTGCGTGATGCGCCCAGCGGTCTGGCGCCAGATCTCGGGGCCGGTCGACTCGAAGTGCGACTGCGGGTTCGCCGGATTCGAGTACTGGTCCGGCTTGAACGCGTTGGGGATCTCGTTCGCCAAGCGGTTGGACACGGAGTAGTAGCTGTCGGGATGCTCCGGCGATACCGCCGTCGGGCACACGATGACTTCGGCGCCGTACGCGCGCAGGAGCGCGATCTTCTCGGGCGCCATCTTGTCCGGCATGATGAACACGCAGCGATAGCCGCGACGGGCCGCCACGATGGCGAGACCCACGCCGGTGTTGCCCGACGTCGGCTCGACGATCGTCCCGCCCGGTTTGAGGCGACCATCGCGCTCGGCGGCGTCGATCATGGCCACGGCCGGTCGGTCCTTGACGCTGCCCCCGGCGTTCAGGAACTCGAGCTTGGCCAGCAAGGTGCACGACAGGTCCTTGCCCATACGGTCAAGGCGCACGAGCGGCGTATTACCGACGAGGTCGAGCAGCGAGTTGGCGACTTCCATCTCTGCCATAGAGCGAGCGTAAGCGAGCCGTCCAGACTGTGAGGCTCCTCTCGTTGTGCGCCCGTAGGGCGCCAACGAAGAGGCTAAACCGGTGACGTGCCCGAGATGGTCGAGATCGAGGCGTACCGGCGCGTGGCCGATCGCGTGCTCGGGCGCACGATTGCCAAAGTGCACGCGCCCGACGCCTGGTATCTCAAGGACGGGACCAGCCCGCGCACGATCGCCCGCGTGCTCAAGGGCAAGACGATCACCGGCACGCGACGCATCGGCAAGCTGCTGCTGGTCGACACCGACGGCCCGACGATCGGCATGCGCTTCGGCATGACCGGCCGGCTGATCGTCGACGGAGTCGAGGGCGTCGACGAACTGATCTATTCGAGCAAGCGCAAGGACCCGGCGTGGGATCGCTTTGCCCTCACGTTCACCGACGGATCCCGACTCGTCATAAACGACCCGCGCCGCCTCGGCGGCGTGTCGCTCGACCCGCACGAGGCGCGGATGGGCCACGACGCCGACGCAGTGTCGCTGAAGGACTTCACCGCCGTGCTGGCGTCCGACGCGCCGCTCAAGGCGCGCCTGATGACGCAGCACCGCCTCGCCGGCATCGGCAACCTCATCGCCGACGAGACGCTGTGGCGCGCCGGTCTTGCACCCGACCGCCCGGCGCGGTCGCTCGCACCGCCCGAGATCAAGACCCTCTTCAAGCACCTCAAGGCGACGCTGCGCGACCTGCACAAGCGCGGCGGGTCACACACCGGCGACTTGATCGCCCACCGAAAACCAGGAGGACGGTGCCCGAAAGACGGGGCGGCGCTGGCGCGGGCCACCGTCGGCGGGCGCACTACGTGGTGGTGTCCCGCTCATCAGCATTGAGGGCGCGCATGGCGAATTGGTCGGCGCCCGTCGACAAGACCCAGTCGTGGCCGTAGCGCGCCACGGGCGGGAAGGTCGAGGCGAGCAAGCGCAAGAACGTCGAGCGCGGCGACAGATTCGAGCGCACCACCACGACGCACCCAAGATCGGTGTCGTCGAGGGTGAGCGTGGCGTCGCCGGCGACGTCGCCTGACACGTGGGCCTGCGCGTACCGCTCGGCCACGACGTCTTCGAAGGCGATGGTGAACTTCACGGTGTAGGGGAGAGGCGGTCGCACGGTGCAGTGCCACGCCTCGCCCGAAGCCAGCGCCCGCGCCTCGAAGCTGCGTAACCACGGCCACCATCGCTGGTACGAGCCGACGTCACCCATCGCCGACCACACGTCGGCGCGCGGTCGCGCGAACTGCAGCGTCTTGTGTGTGACGAGGTCCACAGCGCGAGCTTGGCATCGGCACGTAACCTCCGCTCCATGACCGAGGCCGACGGCGCGCCGCGCAGCCTTCCGCTCATCCTCGCCCGCGAGCTGGCGGCGAACCTGGCGACGCCGATGTTCCTCATCGACGCCAACGGCATGCTCGTGTTCTTCAACGAAGCGGCCGAGCTGATGCTGGGCAAGACGTACGCCGAGTTGGGGCAAGTCACTGCCGCGGACTTCGGCAACATGCTCAACCTCGAGGGCCTCAACGGCGAGCCGCTGCGCAAGCGCGACTCACCGCCGGGCATCGCCTTCAACCAGCGCGAGCCGGCGCACAGCCGGCTGCTGGCGACGCCGCTCGACGGCGGGGCCAAGGTGGCGTGGGAGATCACCGCTTATCCCTTGTTCGGCCACACCGGCGAGATGCACGGCGTGCTCACCGTGTTCTGGGAGGCAAAGGCTTGAGAGCCCGGGTGTGGGGCTGCCGGGGCTCGGTCGCTGCGCCAGGACCCGAAACGATGCGCTACGGCGGCAACACGTCGTGTGTCGCGATAACCGGTACCGGTGGCGAAGCGGTCGTCCTCGACGCTGGCACTGGCATGCGGCCGCTCGGTGTGCAGATGGTCGAGGACGGCGTGAAGCAAATTCACGTTTTCCTCACGCACCTGCACATGGATCACCTGCAAGGGCTCGGCTTCTTCCGGCCGCTCTTTGCGCCCGACGCCGAGGTGCACGTTTGGGGACCGGCGTCGCCGGTGCAGCCCCTCGCCGACCGGATCGCGACGTACATGTCGCCGCCGCTGTTTCCCGTGCGCGTGGCCGACATCCCGTGCCAACTCACGTTCCACGACGCGCCGACCGATCCCGTCGAGATCGGAGGCATGACCGTGCGCGCGTCGCTGGTGACGCACCAGGGCCCCACCGTCGGCTACCGCGTCGAGGAGAAGGGCCGGTCGATTGTGTACTTACCCGATCACGAACCCGGCATCGCTGGCCTCGATCTCGCGCTACAACCTGCCGACTGGATCAGCGGCCACGGGCTGGCGCGCGAGGCCGATGTGTTGCTACACGACGCGCAGTACGGCGACGACGAATACCCGCGCCACGCGGGGTGGGGCCACTCGGCGATCGGGCACGTGGTGGCGTTCGCCCAAAAGGCCGAAGTCGGTCACTTGGTGCTCTTCCACCACGACCCGTACCACACCGATGCCGAACTCGATCTGCTGAACGACGACGCGTGCCGGTTGTGGGGCGGCGACGGCGAGCAATGCGTGTCCTCGGCGTGGGAGGGCATGACCATCGACGTTGGTCCCGACGAAGTTTCCCTCGACGCGATTCCGTATTAGCCGTCAGTTCATTTACCCTCGCTTGCATGGGGAGCGTGGACCGCAGGACTTTCTTGAAGGCTGCCGCTGGGGGCGTCGCGGCAACGCACGTGCACAACAACGCGGCGTTTCATCTGATCAAGCGCGTCATACCCGGGCGCGCCACACGCACGCCGATCAAGCACATCGTGATCGTCATGCAGGAGAACCGATCGGTCGACCACTTGCTCGGCTGGTACGGCAAGGAGAACCCGGCCTTCGACGGCCGTCAGGTGCAGACGTTCCCCGATCTGCGCCCGGGCCACGTCGGCCAGACGCGTACGACGGCCAACTGGGGCGCCAACGGTCGGCAGAACTTCCACGGGCGCGGGTTCGCCGATCCGTCACACAGCTGGGACGGAGGTCGCGCCGAGCGCGCCCTCGGACGCGTCAACGGATGGCTTGATCCCAAGACGAAGAACGACGAGTTCAGCCTCAGTTACTACGACGCCGTCGACGTGCCGGTGTTCGCCCAGCTCGTCCGGCAGTACCAGACCTATGACCGCTGGCACTGTTCATTACTGGGTCCGACCGAACCGAACCGGTACTACCTGCACTCGAGCCAGTCCGGGGGACTCAAGGACAACAAGACCCCACCGGAGTACGCCGCTAAGGGCCACCACGACTGGGCCCTCGGTTGGACGTGGTCGACGATGTGGGACCTCTACGACCGCTTCAACGTCAGCGCCGCTTGTTACTACTCCAACCTGCCGGAGCTGGCGTACTGGGGCGCGCGGCACGTGAACCGGCTCCGCCATGTCAGCGATTACTTCGCCGCGTGTGAGACCGGCACGCTGCCGGCCGTTTCGTTCATCAACCCGTTCTTCAACACGAACGAGTTCGGCAACGACGACCATCCGCACTCGGACCTCCGGCTCGGGCAGACGTTCCTGTCCGACATCACCGAGGCGTTCGTGAACTCGCGGCATTACCGCCAGGGCGCGCTCGTCATCACCTACGACGAATGGGGCGGCTTCTTCGACCACGTCGACCCGCCCCGGCTGGCCGACGATCGCGGCACGCCGAAGGACCCCGGCGGCGAGGACGACTTCGGTCAGCTGGGCTTCCGCATCCCGTCGATGATCGTGAGCCCCTGGACGCACCGCGCCGGAGCGGTCGACCACACACTGTTCGAGCACACGTCGATCAACAAGTTCATCGCCGACAACTGGAACCTGCCGTACCTGACGACGCGCATGCGGGCGACGAATTCGATCGAGCGCGCCTTCGGAGCCTTCCGTAGCTTCCAACCCGAGCACGCGTTCACCCCCTACAGCGCGCCGTTGACCGCGTGGCGGAAGTCGGCGATCGACACCGCCAACATCACGATCAACACCGAAGCGTCTGACCCGCTGAACTTCCCGATCGCCGGCCACATCTCGGGTCTGCCGTCATGGCCGCTGCCGCCGATCCCGGTGCCGCACAACCCGCTGCCCGGTGGCAGCAAGTTCGGCGAAAAGGATCCGAGCGGCGTCCAGAAGCTTCTCGAGGCCGGCTGGTACGAGAAGTTCGGCATCCGAACCGACTGGAAGTTCGAGGACAGCTTCCTGCACTCGCGCCCAGAACTGCTCAAGACGGTGCAGAGCGACTAAAGCGGTCGTTACAGTCCGGACATGCCCCGACTCCAGACACCGGTCGCCGTCCTGTTGTTTGCCGCACTCGCCGGGGGTGCGTGTGGTGGAGGGTCCAAGGCGACACCGCTCGAAGCCGTGCAGGCGGCGGCGAACAAAACGCAGTCCGCCCGGACGGCGGCGATGACGGTGACCATCGCCGGCGGCCAGGGTGCGCTCTCGAATACGTCCTTCGACGGAGCCTTCGACTTCGACCACCACCTGGGCTCGATCGAGGTGGACGCGTCCAAGCTCGGTATCCCGGGCGGCACCGGCACGATCGAAGCGATCATGGACGTCGGCGACTCCTTCGTCGAGTACATGAAGATCCCGCAGATGGCCCAGGAGACGGGAAAGCACTGGCTCAAGCTCGACGTCGGTGCGGCCATGAAGAGTGTGTGCCCCGACATCGACTTCACTGCGCTGCTGAAGAACCAATCCGGGGACCCGACGTCGGGACTGCGCATCCTCGACGCCGCCGACAAGGTCACGGCGGCCGGGAATGAATCGGTCCGCGGCACGAACACGACGCACTACCAAGTCGAGGTCAATCTGAACAAGGTGGCCGACAACGCGTCGGCCGACGCGAAGAAGACGATCCAGCAACTGGCGTCGTTCTACGCCAACCCGGTGCAGAACGTCGACGTGTGGCTCGACAGCGACGGGCGCATGCGCCGCTTCAAGCAGACCGTCGACACGGCCAACTTGAAGCTCCCGCCGTGCCTGTCGTCCGCGCAGGCCGCCGCGACCAACCCGTTCAAGGGCACGCTCAGCATCACGCAAGAGATGTACGACTTCGGCAAAACGGTCGACGTGGCGGTGCCGGCGGCCAGCGACGTCGCCGACCTCCAGGATCTCCTACGCCAAGCGGGGTAACGCCTCCGCGCAGTGTTGAGAAAGTTGCGCGGGTGTTGTTAACGATGAATTCTGCGTGACCGATTGGTGTGAGCGTGGAGGACGAACAGCATCGCTACGAGGCGCTGCTGGAGATGACAGAGCGCGCCCTCGAAGAGTCACGACGTAACGAGGCCCGTTTGGCCGAGGCGCAACGCGTCGGCTCGATGGGCAGTTACGACTGGCACATCGTCAACGACACGAACTCGTGGAGTGACGAGCTCTACCGGATCTACGGCACTGAGCCGCAGTCGTTCAACGCGTCGTACGAGAAGTTCATGGAGTTCATCCATCCGGACGATCGCGAGAAGGTGAAGGCGGTGCACATGCGCGCCTTCCAGACCCACGAGCCGTACCACATGGAGGAACGCATCGTGCGCCCGACCGGCGAGGTGCGCATTCTCGACTCGTACGGCGAGGTCGCGGTCGACGACGATGGCAACCCGATACGGATGTACGGCATCTGCCGCGACATCACCGAACAGCGGCGCGCCGAGGAGGAGGCGCAACGCGTCAGCGCTCGCTTCGCGTCGCTCGTCGAGGCGTCACCGGACGCGCTGATCGTTGTCGACCGCGCTGGCGCCATTCACCAAATCAACGAGCGCACCGAAGAACTGTTCGGGTACGCACCCGAGGAACTCATCGGCCAGCACATCGAGATGCTCATTCCGGAGCGACTCAGGTTGGCGCACCGCGTGCACCGCGCCGCCTACATGGGTTGCCCCGTGGCTCGGCCGATGGGAACGGCGCTCGAAGTCATCGCCCGGCGCAAGGACGGATCAGAGGTACCCGTCGACATCAGCCTTGGGGTGTTGCGCAACGGCGAGGGCACGATGGTCGCGGCGTTCGTGCGCGACATCACCGAGCGCAAGCGTGCCGCCGAGTTCGCCCTGCGCCTCCACGACGCCGAAGTGCGGCGCCGGCACGCCCTCGAGATCAACGACAACGTCGTGCAGGGCTTGTCGGCCGCGTTGTACGCCTTCGAAGCGGGCTACGAGGAAGCGGCCCACGCCGCGTTGCGACGTACGGTCACCTCGGCGCGCCTGATGATGAACGACTTGCTCGCCGGCACGGACAACGACTTCGACGCCGGCGAACTTGAGCGGGCGCGTCCCGCCGTCCCCGCGCTGCCCGAACTCCCGGCCGCCGAAGATCGGTCGAAGCACTTGCCGGTGCACCGCGTGCTGCTCGTCGACGACGCGCGCGACATTCGTGTTCTGCTGCGCCGCGTGTTCAACGCCGACGGTTCGTTCGAGGTCGTGGGCGAGGCGGTCGACGGCCAAGCGGCAATCGCGTTGGCCGACGAGCTCACCCCCGACGTCGTCGTGCTGGACCTCGCCATGCCGGTGATGGACGGCCTCGAGGCGCTGCCCGTGATCCGCAACAAGCTGCCGAACGCCAAGATCATCGTGTTGTCGGGCTTCGACGGCGCCCGCATGCGTCAGCCGGCGCTGCTCGCCGGCGCCGACGCCTACATCGAGAAAGGTGGCAGCCTGATGGGCGTGCTGTCGACCATCAACGAGATGCTGCCGACCGCCGTCTGACCGCTACGGCCCCAACCACGTGAAGGCCGTCGTCGTGTCCTCGTGGCCGCGCAGGCGGATGCGGCGCTCGGCCACCCAGCAGTCCGAGTAGCCGTCGCACGCTTCCATCGTGCGAGTGCTCACCAACAACAGTCCCGGCTTCGTCTTGGCGACTTCGGACAACCGCGCCGCTTCGTTCACCGCGTCGCCGATGACTGTGTACTCGTAACGCGACTCGTTGCCGACGTTGCCGGCGACCGCCGGACCCGTCGACACACCGATGGCGGCGCGCAGTACCGGTTCGGCCTCCGTGAGCTTGTCGAGGCGCGCCCGCAGGTCGGCCGCCGCTCGTAGCGCGCTGCCGGCGTGATCCGCCAGTTCCTCGGGCGCCCCGAAGATGCACAGCGCGCCGTCGCCTTCGAACTTGTTCACCCACCCGCCGTGCACGGCCGCACAGTCGATGACTTCGGTGAAGAAGACGTTCAGCAACTCGATGACGCGGCTGGGTGACACGTGCTGGGTCATCGACGTCGACCCGACGATGTCGACGAACAACACGCTGACCGTGCGCTCCTCGCCCGCCAGGTTGCCGACGCCGCCGAGCACGGCGCGGCGAGCAACGTCGACGCCGACGTGGCGGCCGAACAGGTCCTCCACGAGTCTCCGTTGCGCCAACCCTTCGACCATGCGGTTGAAGCCCGCTTGCAGGCGACCGAGCTCGCCCGCGTCGTCGACGTCGACGCGCGTGTCGAGGGCGCCGGCTTCCACTTCGCGCTGCGCGGCGCGCAGCACGGCAACGCGATTGCTCACGCCGATGGCCGAGCGGATAGTCGTCGTCGCACCGACCGCGAGGCCGATCGCCGCGATGGCGGCGGCGGTGTAGGTCATGTCGATGTGCGCCGCTTTCGACGCCACCAGCGTGACGATCACGCCGAGCAGATACGCGGCCGAGCCGAACATCCACGAGCCCAGCAGGCGTGGCAGCACGCTCGATGTCGAATCGCTCGGCAGCGTGCCGCCGTCGAGTGCCTCGGCGAGCACCGGGCGCAGGTAGGCCTCGACGTTGAGCCGGCCGACCATCAGCGCGACGGTGCCGGCCAGCGCGAACAGCGTCGCGCTGGCGAACGCGACGGGCCAGGGCACATAGCGCGCCACGTCGAAGCCGATGAGCGGTGCGCCCACGAGCCAGGCGGCGAACATCACCTGCGTCTGCTGTGACGGCTGCCGGGCGAGCGCCAGCGTCTCGCCGATCGACGGCGACCGCCGTTCGAGGATCCAACCGATCGCCGGCCGCAGCCGGCGCGCCGTAACGAGTCGGCTGGCGAAGGCCCACAGCGCGAAGTAGGGGATGGAGCCACCGAGAATGAGCGCCATCGGCCCGACGGGACTGCGCCCGTCCGGCAGCTTGTGGATCGTGAGTCCGGCGACGATCCCTGCAGCGATGCTGACCGAGTTCACCAGCAGGTTGGCGCCGAGCACCCGGCGTGCGACGTCGCGCTCGATCCGCCGGACCCGCTCGTTCCCCTCCACTGCGCAGCAGCGTACGTTTCGACCCGATGGTCGCGCCGCCGGAGAAGTCCACTGACGCCGGCTCCGCTGGGCCGGTTCTCGCCCGTTCGTTGCGCGCCACGCTCGTCGTCAAGGCGATTGACGGCGCGATCGAACTGATGGGGGGGATCGTCCTGCTCGCCGTGCCGGCGCACGTTTTGACCAACGCCATCGTGGCGGCGACGCGCTCGGAGCTGTCGTCGGACCCGCACGACTTCGTGGCGCGCCATCTCGTGCGCGCTGGGCAGGGGCTCGAACACCAGCGCGGATTCGGCGCCGCCTACCTGTTTTCGCACGGCGCGGTGAAAGTCGTGCTCGTGGTCGCGTTGTTCCGCGGCTACCAGTGGGCGTATCCGACGCTGATCGGCTTTCTCGGCTCGTTCATCGCGTACCAGTCGTACCGCTTCGTGCACCTGCCGTCGATCAGCCTCGCGGTCCTCACGGCGTTCGACCTCGTCGTGGTGTGCCTGGTGTGGCACGACTGGCGGAAGAACAAACGGCTCAGTGAGCCGCGGAGGGCGACGCCCCCGGACGTCGAGCGCTCCGGCGCGACGTAGCGGTGCGCTGTGGGTCGTCGGGTGCGAGGAACGCGGAGACGACGAAGAGGCAGCCGGCGACGAACGCCGGCGTACTCGCGGCGATGAGCGACGACTGGCCGCCGTGGACTCGCAGCACTGTCAGCGCAGGGAGCAGTCCGACAACGACCAGCAGGCTTCCGCCTTCTCGCGGGCGCTTCCACGCCAAGAACGTGAGGGCGCCGGCAAGCGTGAAGGCTGCGATGGCGCGGATGGGGCCGATGCTCTGCGCGCTTTTGCGCCCTCGGAAGGATTCGAACCTCCGGCGACCCAGAGCATCGGGGCTGCCCGATGCTCTGCGCGCTTTTGCGCCCTCGGAAGGATTCGAACCTCCGGCGACCCAGAGCATCGGGGCTGCCCGATGCTCTGCGCGCTTTGCGCCCTCGGAAGGATTCGAACCTTCGCACCCGGCTCCGGAGGCCGATGCTCTATCCCCTGAGCTACGAGGGCAGTGGGGGTTGGAAGCGTAGCGGCCCGCCGTTCTTGCTTACGATGCGGAGGTGCCCAGGAAGGTTCTCGTCGTCGACGACGACCCCGTCATCCAGCGTCTCCTCCAGGTGAACTTCGAGATGGAGGGCTGGAAGGTCGTCATCGCGGACGACGGCGTCGCCGGGCTGGCGGCCGCCCGGGCGGAGAACCCCGACTGCATCCTCCTCGACGTGATGATGCCGAAAAAGGACGGCCTGACTGTCGCCGCCGAACTCAAGGCGGATCCGGAAACGGCGAGCATCCCCGTCGTCCTCCTGTCGGCCAAGGCGCAAGCCGGCGACCTCGGCGCCGGCATGGCGACGGGCGCCGACGAATACATCACCAAGCCCTTCGACCCGCTCGAACTCCTCGACCGGGTCATCGCCCTGATCGAGGGCACCTAAGCCGCTTCTGGTGTAACGACAGAAGGGTCTTTCTGTCGTGGAGACACCAGAAGCGTGGTTAGAGCTGTTCGGGGGCCTCGATACCGAGCAGGCCGAGGCCGATGCGCAGCGTCGTGGCAGTCGCGGCGCACAGCACCAACCGCGAGTCGCGGGTGGCGTCGTCGGCCTTGAGCACCGGGCACGCCTCGTAGAACGACGTAAAGGCCTGCGCCAGGTCGAAGAGGTACGTGCACAGCTTGTGGGGCGCCGAGGCCTCGCCGGCGGCGTCGACGGCGTCGGCGAAACCGACGAGCGCGATGGCCAAGGCGCGTTCCTGCGGTTCGGCGATGGCGACGGTCGCGCCGGCGACGTCAGCCTCGGTCATCTCGGCGCGCCGGAAGATCGATTTGATGCGGGCGTGGGCGTACTGGAGATACGGGCCCGTGTTGCCGTCGAAGGCAACCATGCGGTCGAGGTCGAACGTGTAGTCCTTGATCCGTTCGGTCTGGAGGTCGGCGTACTTCACCGCGCCGATGCCGACGGCGCGGGCGACGGATGCCCGGGTGTCGCCGTCGAGGTCGGGGTTCTTGGCGTCGACCACCGCGGCGGCGCGCTCGACGGCTTCGTCGAGCATCTCGTTCAGCTTCGGCGTGTCGCCGGAACGTGACTTGAGCGGCTTGCCGTCGGTTCCGAGGATCGTGCCGAAGTTGACGTGCTCGGCGCGCGCCGGCGGCACGAGCCATCCGGCCATCTCGGCGGTGCGGAACACCTGGTGCAGGTGCTGGCTCTGGCGCGTGTCCACCACGTAGACGAGGCGCGTGCCGTGCAGGTCGAGCAGGCGATGACGGATTGCCGCCACGTCGCTCACGCCGTAGCCCCACCCGCCGTCGGACTTGCGGATCATCAACGGCGCGTCGTAGCCCTCCACGAATACGCACAGCGCCCCGTCGTCGACGACGGCGACGCCGAGGCGTTCGAGTTCCGCGGCGGTGTCGGCGAAGTCGCCGTTGTACCAACTCTCGGGCTTGACGTCTTCGTCGACGAGCAACACGCCGAGGCGGTTGTAGATCGCCACGTTGTGCGCGTGGGCCGTGTCGACGAAACGCCGCCACACCGCCAGGCTCTCTTCGTCGCCCGACTGCAGCGCCACCACGCGCGCCCGCGCCCGGGCGGCGAACGCTTCGTCGCCGGTGAACAACGCGTTGGCCTCCTTGTAGAAGGCGTTGAGGTCGTCGAGGCTCGGCTCGTCACCGGCGTCGCGCCGCTCGATGAACCGCTCCAGCAGCATGCCGTAACTCGTGCCCCAGTCCCCGTAGTGGTTCTGCCGTACGACCGTGTGGCCCTGGAACTCGAAGATCCGGACCAGCGAGTCGCCGATGATTGTCGTGCGGAGATGGCCGACGTGCATCTCCTTGGTGATCGTCGGGCTCGAGTAGTCGATCACGACGCGCTCGGGGGCGCCGACGTGGGCGATACCGGCGCGCACGTCGCTGGCGATCGTTGCCACTGCGGCGGCGAGCGCGGAGGGCCGGAGCCACACGTTGATGAAGCCGGGCCCGGCGATCTCGGTTCGTTCCACCAGATCGTCGAGCGCGGCGTGCTCCACGATGGCGCCGGCGACGTCGCGGGGCGACTGCCCGACGCGCTTGGCCAGCGCCATCGCGGCGTTCGCCTGGGCGTCGGCGTGCTGGCTGGGGCGCAGGACCGGGTCCTCGCCGGCGTACTCGGAACCGAACGCCGCAGCGATTGCTTCGGACAGCCGCGTCGCGAGCACGGCAAATGGAGACGGTGATCCGGCCATGGGGTCACTAATTTCGCACGGATGACGGCGATTCCCCGAAAGCTCTTGTCGGCGAACGCGTCAGTCGACCCTGATGGCCACCTGCTCGTCGCCGGCCTCGACGTGCTCGACCTCGCCAACGAGTTCGGCACCCCGCTGTTCGTCTACGACGAAGACGACATTCGCGACCGGGCGCGCGCCGCGGTCGCAGCCTTCGGCGACGGCGTCGCCTACGCGTCCAAGGCCTTCCTATGCAAGGCGATGGCGCGCTTGGCGCACGAGGAAGGCATGTGTATCGACGTGAGCACGGCGGGCGAGATGCACGTTGCCCTCGCGTCCGGGGTGCCCGCCGACCGCCTCGTCCTGCATGGCAACAACAAATCCGAAGCCGAGCTCGCCCGCGCCCTCGACGTCGGCGTCGGTCGCATCGTCGTCGATTCCTTCGATGAGATGGACCGCCTCGGCGACCTGCTCAAGGAGCGTCCCGACCTACGGCCCCGCGTGCTGGTGCGGGTGACGCCGGGCATCGAGGCGCACACCCACGAGTACGTGATGACCGGGCAGGAGGACTCCAAGTTCGGCTTCTCGCTCGCCAGCGGCGCGGCCGCCGACGCCATCGCCCGCCTCGCCACCATGCCCGTCGACCTCGTCGGGCTCCACTCCCACATCGGCAGCCAGATCTTCATGACGGCCGGGTTCGAGCAGGAAGTCGTCATCCTCGCCGACCTCGTGAAGGCCACCGGCGTCGAGGAGCTGTGCATCGGCGGCGGACTCGGCGTGGCCTACATGCCCAACGAGGAAGGCCCGACCATCGCGCAGTGGGGCGCGACGGTGAAGGCGGCGGCGCGCCGCGTCGGCATCGACGCCGCGGTCCACATCACCGCCGAGCCCGGTCGCGCCATCGTCGGTCCCACGGCGTTGACGCTCTACCGCGTCGGCACGATCAAGGAACTCGCCGGCATCCGCACCTATGTGGCGGTCGACGGCGGTATGAGCGACAACCCGCGCCCAGTCCTCTACGGCAGCGGCTACGACACGTTCCTGCCGCGCTGCGTCGACGCCGACCGCGACTGGACGGTCACGCTCGTGGGCAAGCACTGCGAGTCGGGCGACGTGATCGTGCGCGACGCCCGCGTCCCGATCGACATGGGTGTGGGCGACATCATCGCCACGCCGGTCACGGGTGCCTACGGCTACTCGATGGCGTCGAACTACAACAAAGTGACCCGGCCAGCCGTCGTGTTCGTGCGCGACGGCGTTGCCCGCGTCGTGGTACGCCGCGAAACCCTGGACGACCTGCTGCGCCTGGATCAGTAGCGTGACCCCGATGAAGCGAGCGGTGCGCGTCGGGATGCTGGGGTGCGGCAACGTCGGTGGCGCGCTCGTGAGCCTCCTGGCGCGCGAAGCCGACGACATCGAAGCCCGCACCGGCATCCGGCTCGAGGTGACGCGCGTGCTGGTGCGCGATCTCGACAAGCCGCGTCCGCCCGAACTCGACCCAGGCGTCCTCACCACCGACGGGCACGCGCTCGTGACCGCCGACGACGTCGACGTCGTCGTCGAGATCATGGGCGTGCTTGACGCCGCCGACGAACTGGTGCGCGCCGCGCTGGCGTCGGGCAAGCCGGTCGTCACCGCCAACAAGGAGTTGATCGCCAAGCGCGGCCTTGAGTTGTTCGCCGCGGCCGCCGATGCCCGGCGCGACTTGCTGTTCGAAGCCGCGGTCGCCGGCGGCATCCCGCTCATCCGCCCGCTGCGCGAGTCGCTGGCGGGCGAACCGATCGTGCGGATCATGGGCATCGTCAACGGCACGACGAACTTCATCCTCACCCGCATGACCGAAGACGCCGCCACCTACGACGATGCGCTCGCCGAGGCGCAGCGTCTCGGCTACGCCGAACCCGACCCCACCGCCGATGTCGACGGCCTCGACGCCGGCGCCAAGGTGGCGATCATCGCCAGCATCGCCTTCGGTGTCGGCGTGGCGCTCGACGACGTCTACTGCGAAGGCATCCGGCGCATCACCGACACCGACATCGCCTTCGCGCAACGCCTCGGCTATGTGGTCAAGCTGCTCGGCATCGCCGAGCTGGTCGACGGGCAGGTCGCCGTGCGCGTGCATCCGGCGATGGTGCCGGCGACGCACCCGCTCGCCAGCGTGCGCGACTCGTTCAACGCCGTGTTCATCGAAGGCGAAGCCGTGGGCGAGCTGATGTTCTACGGCCGCGGCGCCGGCGCGCTGCCGACGAGCAGCGCCTTGCTCGGCGACCTGATCGACGCCGCCCACAACCTGTCGATCGGCGGCACGGGACGGGCGCCGGTGCTGTCGCCACCCAAGCTCAGGTCGGTCGACGACCTGCGCTCGCAGTACTACCTCGCCCTCGACGTGGCCGATCAACCCGGCGTACTGGCGTCGGTGGCCGGGATCCTCGGCGGCCACGGCGTGTCGATCCAGTCGATGGAACAGCAGGGCCTCGGCGACGAGGCTCGCCTGGTGTTCATCACCCACGTGGCCCGCGAAGCCGACGTGCAGGCGACGCTGCGGGATCTGCGCGACCTCGACGCCGTCCGCAGCGTCGGCGGCATCCTCCGCGTTATTGGAACCGAGAGGTAATCGCGTCGACGACCGCGCCGTAGTCGGCGGCGAGGTTGACCGGCGCGTTGGCCTGGGTCGCGTCGATGCCGGGCAGCGAGCGCTCGTGGTAGCCGACCTTGAACTCCGTGAACTTGAGGCCGCTCGCCGTCGAGATGGCGACGACCTTGTCGTCATGCGGGATGGTGCCGGCGTTCACGAGCTTCTCGAGCACGGCGAGGGCGACGGCGGTGTGCGGGCACGTGTACATGCCGGTGCGATCGGCGCGCGCCGCGGCCTCGGCGAGTTCGTTCTCCGAGGCCTGCTCGACCACACCGTTCATCGCGTCAAGCGCCTGCATCGCCCGCGGCGCCGAGACCGGGTTGCCGATCTGGATCGCGGTGGCGAGCGTCGGCTGAGCCTTGATGGGGTCGACCTCTTTGCGGCCTGCTTTCCAGGCGCGGTACATCGGGTTGGCGTTCTCGGCCTGCGCCACGACCAGGCGGGGCAGGCGCGAGACGACGCCGAGCTCCTGCATCATCTGGAAGCCCTCGTAGAGCGCTGACGCGTTGCCGAGGTTGCCGCTCGGCAGGATGATCCAGTCGGGCACCTGCCAGTCGAACTGCTCGACGATCTCGATGCCGACCGTCTTCTGGCCTTCGAGCCGCAGCGGGTTCATCGAGTTGGCGAGGTATACGAGACCTTCGGCAGCAAGCTGCTTCACGATGGCCATGCAGCCGTCGAAGTCGGTGTCGAGGCCGAGCACGAGCGCGCCGTGCGCCAACGGCTGCACCAGTTGCGCCGTCGAGATCATGCCGCGGGGCAACAGTACGACGACGGGGAGGCCCGCGGCGGCACCGTAGGCGGCGAGCGCCGCGCTGGTGTCGCCGGTCGACGCGCAGGCGATCGCCTTGACCTTGAGGCCTTCGTTGATCGCCTTGCGCACGACACTGACGAGCACCGTCATGCCGAGGTCCTTGAACGATCCCGAGTGCGAGTTGCCGCACATCTTCACCCACAGGTCTTCGACGCCGATCTGCTTGCCGTAGCGCTCGGCCCAGAACAGGTTGGTGCCGCCTTCGTACATCGACACGATGTCGTCGTCGGCGATCTCGGGCATGACCCACTCGCGCTTGCCCCACACACCCGAGCCGTACGGCCACACGTTCTGGCGGTAGCGCTCGTCGAAGAGGCGCATCCACGCCGGTCCGCTGCGGTCACGCAGCGCGTCGACGTCGTGCACGACCTGGAGCAACCCGCCGCACGTCGGGCACGCGTAGATGGCCTGGGTCACGGGCCAGCTACCCGGACAACCGGCGAAGCAGCGGAACTCGGCGTGGTACCTCACGCCGCCACGGTATTAGGCGCGGGGCGGTACGCCCGCATGATTCGCCCCGACCATGAAGACCGCGAGGCGCGCCGTCGTCTTGCCCGGGTTGCCCCATCGGTGCCGCGTGCCGTTCTGCACGACCGTGTCGCCCGGATGCAGGGTCACGATGGCGCCGTCGTCGAGCTCGAGGGTCACCGTGCCTTCGAGCACGACTTCGAAGTCGATCGTGTCGGTGGTGTGCATGCCGGGATCGGTCGCGTCCATGTACCCGAGCATGCCGGGCAGGCGCAGGTTCATCTCGGCGATGGCGGCACCGACATCGAGGTCCGCCGGCGGCTCGGCGTCGTCAGGCGGCAGGCTGAAGAACCCGAAGCGAAAGCCGCCGATGGGCGGGAAGTAGGTGGCGTGCGCCGGCTGGCTCCCGTCGCCCGGGAACTTGGGCGCGGCGTCACCGCCCCAGATGCGGTGGAACTCCGCCTCGGGTTGGAGCATCGGGGCGAAGGGCTCGACCTCTTCGTCGCTCACGAACACGGACTTGCCGGACGCGTCGTGTCCGGTCACTACTCGTCGGACGTTCACGCGGCTAGTCAAGCATCACGTGGGATGTGGCGCCGTCAGGTCCGGAAGCTGGCCACGATTGCCGAGCAGTGCGGCGCCCAAGGCACAGGCGGCGAGGGTCACGAGGACCGACGCCATCACCGCGGCGGCGTCGGTCGCGGTGAGCTGCTTCGTCTGCAGCCCGATGGTGGCCACGGCTGAGGGCACACCGAGTTGGGCGCTGCTCAGCAGCCCACTGGCGACCGGGAGGCGCCAGGCCAGAGAGGCCAGAACGTGCACCACAAGTGACGCCGCCGCGATTACCACGGCGAGGCGCAGCGCGCTCGGCGAATGCAGCAAGCCGCGCAGGTCGAGCTGCGCTCCCAGGTGGACGAAGAACACCGGGATGGCAAACCCCTCGCCGAGACCGACGAGTTGTTGCGCGACGCGCCGCGGTTCGCCGACGAACGCCACCGCCGCGCCCATCGCGAATCCGGCGACGAGAATCGAGGTGCCAAAGCGCGTTGCGATCCACGCGGCGACGAACAACGCGAGGAGCGACACCCGCAGGTCGACGCCCCAACCGCGGTCGTGTGAGAGATGGCGCAGGCGGCGCACGGCGGGGCTGTCGCGCGCGCTGCTCAGCGCCACGTACAGCGCGGCGCCGCTCAGGAGGACGAGGACGCCGCCCAACAACGCGCGCGGCACCGAGCCCACGGCCAGGACGAAGGGCAGCGTCAGAACCGTCGCCACGTCGGCCAGCGCGATCCACGCGGTCGTTACCACGACGGTGCGGTCCGCCGGGAGTGACTGGAGCACGGGTAGGGCAACGGCGCCCGAGCTGGCGGCGATCAACACGGCCAACACGGCGGGCCGGTGAAGGCTCACGGTGGGCGCCAACGCGACGCCGACGATCGCCGCCGCAGCCCCGACGGTGGCCGCCACCCCCGCGCCGCGCGCCGCGGCCGCCCGCAGGTTTGGGTCGCGGACCGGCAGGTGCGTGCCGACGACGAACATCAGCAGCACGAAGCCGATGCTCGCCAACCCGGACAGCAACGGGTCGGATCCGTGGACCCAATCGAGTCCGGTGCGGCCGAGCACGACGCCGGCGGCGAGCTCGCCGACGACGACCGGCGGGGCGAAGCGCCCCACTGCGGCGACTAGCGGTCCGACGAGTCCCGCCGCGATGACCAGCGCTAGCGCCCCGTAGCCCATTGCCGCCCACGTTACGGTCCACCTGGGGGAATGAACCGCCGATAAGTCCGGTTGTACCCGGAGAGTGCTAGGGTGTGCATCGCACCGGCCGCACGGTTTTTTCGAAACCGGCGGAAGTGCTCCTCCTGGTTGCACCGCTCGCGCAAGTCATCGCTCGCGCAAGCCACGGCCGCAGCCTGTCCTTAATCCATTGTGAGGTGTAAATGAGCGGAGAGCACCAGCTCGAACGCTCGGTCCTTGAAGGCAAAGAGCGCGACGAGCTCCACGCCATCGCCGACGCGCTGGGCGTCAAGCCCGGCAGCCGGACGAAGAAGGCCGATTTGGTCGACAAGATCTTGCAGGCGACGGGCGTCACGCCCAACGGCAACGGATCGAACGGCGACGCCGCCGCGGAAAAGCCGAAGAAGGCGCGGGCGACGAAGAAGACCGCGGAGACCGCCGAGGCGGCCGACGCCGCCCCCGAGGCGGCGCCCTCGGCGTCCGCGACCGACGAGCCCGTCGCCGAATCCGCCGCACCGCGGCGGAGCTTTGCTGCCCGCGCCGCCGCCCTGGCCGCGGAATTCGGTAGCGACCCAGCCGCCGACGTCTCGGTGACCGACGTGCCCACGCCCGACGAACTCGTGGCCGGCGCACCCGCGGAGAAGACCGGCTTCGCCGGCAAGCCCCGCGACGGTGGCGAGCGGTCCGAGCGTCCGCAGAACGAGCGCAATCAAGGCGAACGGAACCAGCAGAACCAGAACCGCGATCGCAACCAAAACCGCGATCGCAACAACAGCAACAACCAAGCCGATCAGGGCAACAAGCGCGGTAACCGTCGGCGCCGCGGCCGCGACCGTTTCGACAGCCTCGGTGGCGGCGGAGGTGGCCAAGAGCGCGACATGGCCGGCTATCAGGAGCAGCAGGGGTACTCGGGCGAGACCGAACCGGTCGCCGGCCTCCTCGACATGTCCGACGCCGGCTACGGCCTCATTCGGGTGAAGGGTTACCTGCCGTCACACGACGACATCTACGTGCCCGTGGCCACCGTCAAGCGATTCGGGCTGCGCAAGGGCGACCGCATCGTCGGCACGTCCCGTCCGCCGTTCGCCAACGAGAAGTACGGCGCCGTCGTCGACGTCGAGTCGGTCAGCGGGATGGACATCGACGAAGCCAAGGCCCGTCCGAAGTTCGAAGACCTCACGCCGCTGTTCCCCGACGTGCAGCTCAAGCTCGAGATGCCCGGCGAACCCAACAACATGGTCGCCCGCATCGTCGACCTGATGTCGCCGATCGGCAAGGGCCAGCGCGGCCTCATCGTGTCGCCCCCCAAGGCGGGCAAGACGACCGTGCTCAAGCAGATCGCCACGTCGATCGAAGCCAACAACCCGGGCGTGCACCTCATCGTCCTGCTGGTCGACGAGCGTCCCGAAGAAGTCACCGACATGCGCCGCTCGGTCAAGGGCGAAGTCGTGGCGTCGACCTTCGACCGCCCCTCCGACGAGCACACGCAGGTCGCCGAGCTCACCATCGAGCGCGCCAAGCGCCTCGTCGAGTCCGGCCAGGACGTCGTGATCGTGCTCGACGGCATCACCCGTCTCGCCCGCGCCTACAACATGGCGGCGCCGGCGACGGGCCGCATCATGTCGGGTGGTATCGACACCGGCGCGTTGTATCCGCCGAAGAAGTTCTTCGGTGCGGCCCGCAACCTCGACGAAGGCGGCTCGCTCACGATCCTCGCCACCGCCTTGATCGAGACGGGTTCGAAGATGGACGAAGTCATCTTCGAAGAGTTCAAGGGCACCGGCAACATGGAACTGCGCCTCGATCGTCGCCTGGCGGAGAAGCGCATCTATCCCGCCATCGACGTGAACGCATCGTCGACCCGCCGGGAAGAGCTGCTGTTCGACGCCAAGGCGCTGCAAGCCGTGTGGCGGCTGCGGCGCGTCCTCAGCGGATTGCAGCAAGATGGAACATCTGCGGCCGCTTTGGACTTGTTAATGGACCGCGTCAAGAAGACCAAGACCAACGCTGAGTTCCTCGCCGACGTGGCGACGGGCCCCAGCCCGACCGCATAAGCCGTTAAGGAGACAACCCCATGCCCAAGACCGGAATCCACCCCGAATACACCGAGGCGAAGGTCGTCTGCTCGTGCGGCAACACCTTCACCACCCGTTCCACCAAGAACGAGCTGCACGCAGAGTTGTGCAACGAGTGCCACCCCTTTTACACGGGCAAGCAAAAGCTCGTCGACACCGGCGGCCGCGTCGAGCGCTTCCAGCGCCGGTACGGCAAGCAGGGTTCGAAGAAGAAGGACTAGCTGCCGGTGGACCCGTCCACACGGGCCCGCCTGAATGCAGCCAAGCTCAAGGCCCTCGCTGCATCTGCGGGGGCAACCGGTCTGACGCCGCTGGGGTTTCCCGGCGGCGCCGCCGCGTCCGGCGACGGAACGCTGTGGGTGCTGACCGAGAGCGGCGGCCTCGGCGGACCATTGGCCGTCGCCCTCAAAGCCGACGTCCCTGACCGGCTCGTCGTCATTACCGACGACGACGCCGCCGCCCGCGTCATCGCCCGCCAAGCCACCTACTTCGCGTCCCCCGCCACCATCGAGGTGTACTCCGTCGACGGCACCACCCTGCACTTCTGTGAAGGATCTCCCGTATCTGACACGGAAGATCCTTCACAGAACGGGGTGGCGGCGCCCGAGGGGGTCGACATCGTGGTGGAGGACGGGGTCACACGCTTCGAGGTGCGGGGGCTCGAGATCGGGCGGGTGGAGGACGGCGAGGTCGCCGTCGGGGTCGGCAAGCACGACCGCGAGGCGCACCGCATGGCCAACTCCGCCGCCACCCTCGAAGACCTCGCGGCGCGGGTGAACGCCGGGCGACGCGCCGACGCGCCGCCGAGCCCGATGACGAATCTCGCCCGCGAGCGGTGGCTGCGCTGGATCGCGGTGCGTCACCCGGAGCTCGTGGGTGTGGGGCCGCTCACGCCGGTGGCGCCGCCGACGCCACGCGCCGATCTGCGCGACGCCGGCATCGCGCCGGCGGTCGGCGATGGCGTCGTCGTCGCGTTCTCCGTCGGGGTCGACCCTGACCTGGTGCCGTCGGCAGCCGACGCCCGCGGACAGCATTCGCCGGCCGCCGAACTCGTCCTGGTCGTGCCCGAAGCTGACGCGCTGCCGAACACCTACCGCCTCGCCGCCGCGCTCAAGCGACCGGCACGCGTGGTCACAGTTCCGAACAACTGGCCGGCTCTGGGAGACTGATCGCGTGCGCGACCGCCTGCGAATGCTCGAAGACGAATTCACCGACGTCGAGTCGCGCCTCGCCGCGCCCGACGTTGCCAGCGATCCCAAGGTGCTGCGGGACCTGTCGCGCCGGCACAAGGAACTCGATCCGATCGTGCGGGCCGCCCGCGCCTACGAACGGGCGCACGAGGATCTCGAGGCGGCCAAGGAGATGCTCAAGGAAGCCACCGGTGAAGACCGCGACGTCATGCGGGCCGAAGTCGACGACGCCGAGAAGCGCATCGAGTCGCTCGACGCCGAACTGAAGGTCCTGCTGCTGCCGCCGGATCCCAACGCCGGGCGCAACGTGATCGTCGAGATCCGGGGCGCCGAAGGCGGTGAAGAGGCGAACCTGTGGGCGAAGGACCTCTTCGACATGTACACGCGCTACGCGGATCGCATGAAGTGGAAGGTCGAGGTGCTCGGCTCCGACCCGTCGGACAAGGGTGGCTTCAACGAAGTGGCGTTCATGATCAAGGGCGACAACGTCTGGACTCACATGAAGTTCGAGGGCGGCGCCCACCGCGTGCAACGGGTGCCCGCTACCGAAAGCCAGGGCCGCATCCACACGTCGGCCGCCACCGTCACGGTGCTGCCCGAGGCCGAAGAAGTCGACGTCCAGATCGAAGAGAAGGACCTCAAGATCGACGTGTACCGCTCGTCGGGCCCCGGCGGTCAGTCGGTGAACACCACCGACTCGGCGGTGCGCATCACCCACCTGCCGACGGGACTCGTCGTGTCGATGCAGGATGAGAAGAGCCAGATCCAGAACCGGGCCAAGGCGCTCCAGGTGTTGCGCGCCCGGCTGCTCAAGGCCGAGCAGGACAAGCAGGAAGCCGAGCTGTCCGACGCCCGCAAGTCCCAGGTCGGCAGCGGCGGGCGGGGCGAGAAGATCCGCACCTACAACTACAAGGAAAACCGCGTCACCGACCACCGCATCGGCCTCACGATCTACAAGCTCGACCGTGTGCTCATGGGCGAGCTCGACGAAGTGAGCGACGCGCTGGTCGCCGAAGAGCGCGCCCGCCAACTCGCCGGTGAGCACTAGCACCACCCAGACCTGGAACGAGGCGATCGCCGCGGCCGCCCGCGTCGTCGGTGAGCGCGACGCGCGCCTCATCGTCGGCCACGTCGCCGACTGGAACGCCGCCGAGCTGATCGCCCACGGCGACGAGGTCGTCAACGCCAAGTGCCAGGCGTCGATCGACCAGCGCGTGGAGCGCCGCCGCGCCGGCGAACCACTCCAGTACGTGCTCGGCGCGTGGGGCTTCCGCCAGCTCGACCTGTACGTCGACCGCCGGGTCCTCATCCCGCGTCCCGAGACCGAATGGGTCGTCGAGGTGGCGCTCGCCGCCCTGCGCGCCCTGCGCTACACCAACGAGGCGCCGACCGTGGTCGACCTCGGCACCGGTTCGGGTGCGATCGCGCTGTCGATTGCCAAGGAAGTGCCCGACGCCCACGTGTGGGCCACCGACGCGTCGGCCGACGCCCTCGAGGTCGCCCGGCTCAACCTCATCGGCCTTGGCCAGGCCGCGATCGGCCGCGTCGACCTCAAGCACGGCGACTGGTTCGACGCGCTGCCCGACGCGCTCATGGGCATGATCACCCTCGTCGTGAGCAACCCGCCCTACGTGCGCACCACCGACGCGCTGCCCGCCGAAGTCGCCGACTGGGAACCGGCATCCGCGCTCGTCGCCGGCCACGACGGCCTCGACGACATCCGCCGCATCGTGGCCGCCACCCCTGATTGGCTGGCGCGCCCCGGCGCGCTGGTGGTCGAGCATGCGCCCGACCAGGGCGACGCGATCCAGCAACTCATGCGCGCCGGCGGCGCCGAAGACGTCTCCACGCACAACGACCTCGTCGGCCGGCCGCGCTGCACGGTGGGCAAGTGGTAGCCGACGCCCTGGCGCGCGGGGAGGTCGTCGCAATCCCGACCGACACCGTCTACGGCGTCGCCGTGACGGTGGGCCACAGCGCCGCGCTGTTCGCGCTCAAGGAACGCCCGACCGAGGTGGCATTGCCGGTCCTCATCGCCGATCCCGAGGACGCGGCCCGCTACGCCACCTTCGCCGTCGACCTCACGCATTACTGGCCGGGCGCGCTCACGATCGTCGGCACCCGCACGGAGGCGTCGGCGGCGTGGGACCTCGGCGGCGACGCCACCACCATCGGTCTGCGCTGTCCCGACGACGACGACCTGCGCGCCCTCATCCGCGCCACCGGCCCGCTGATCACCACCAGCGCCAACAAGCACGGCCAGCCGCCCTGCACGACGGCCGCCGAAGTGCGCGCCGCGCTCGGCGACATCCCGCTCCTCGACGGCGGCACCCGCAACGGTCAGCCGTCGACGGTCGTCGACGCCACGCAGGACCCGATCCGCGTCCTGCGCCCGGGCGCAGTCTTCTTGTGACAGTCGTTATCGGCCGATCGACGCCGGGAAAACTCCGCCGGTGAAGCTCGGCGGGTAGGCGAAGAAGCTGTCAAGCACGGTGTTGTCGGCGCCGCTGAAGGCTTGGACGTGGGGTCCGCCGCCGGGCCCGGCGCCGGTGATGATGTCGGCTTTGCCGTCGCCGTTGAGGTCGGCGGCGCCGACGCGGACGCCGCCGGTGAAGGCGGGGGCGTAGGCGTAGAAGCTGCGCAGCACGGTGTTGTCTGCGCCGCTGAAGGCTTGGACGTGGGGTCCGCCGCCGGGGCCAACGCCGGTGATGATGTCGGCTTTGCCGTCGCCGTTGATGTCACCGCCACCGAGATACACACCGCCGGTGAAACCGGGCGCGTACGCGTAGAAGCTGCGCAACACTGAGTTGTCGGCGCCGCTGAAGACCTGCACGTGAGGCCCGCCGCCGGGGCCGGCGCCGGTGATGATGTCGGCTTTGCCGTCGCCGTTGATGTCGGCGGCGCCGACGCGGACGCCGCCGGTGAAGGCGGGGGCGTAGGCGTAGAAGCTGCGCAGCACGGTGTTGTCGGCGCCGCTAAAGGCTTGGACGTGGGGTCCGCCGCCGGGGCCGACGCCGGTGATGATGTCGGCTTTGCCGTCGCCGTTGATGTCACCGGCGGCGACGAACACACCGCCGGTGAAACCGGACGCGTACGCGTAGAAGCTGCGCAACACCGAGTTGTCGACCCCGCTGAACACCTGCACGTGAGGCCCGCCACCTGGACCAGCTCCCACGATGATGTCGAGCACACCGTCACCGTTGACGTCGCCTTGGGCGACCGACGCGCCGCCACCGAAGTCGCCGTACGGCGCTGTGCGCTCCATCTCGCTGCCGTTGCGCGCGAACGTCGCCAGTTGGACCGGCGCTCCGTTGCCGGTGGTAACCACAAGTGGTGGCGTGCCGATGCGCCAGAGCGCTTGCGAGGCGCTGGCGAGAATCAGGCCGTTGAGTTTTTGGAATTGGACACCCCACGTACCCGCGGCGGTCGGGGTCGACTTCGTGCCCGCGACCGTGCCGTCTGTTCGCCAAAAGTCGCTCGGCGACGCCCAATACCACTCGCCATCGATTAGCGATGGCGCGACGCTTGAGCAGCACGGATTTTGCGGAATGTTCGCGAGCGCAAACGTGCCTGGGAGTGTGCCGTCCGAAACCCAAGGCTGGGGGCCGTTCGTGCCATCGTTCGCGTAGAAGACTGTCTTGCCACCGGACGCGTTGCCGATCGACGGGTCCGATCCTGGCTCCTCACCACCAACTTGGGTCGATGGCACGTTGATGTCCTTGAGCATCGTTGTGCCGTTGGTCGTACCGTCGGTCTTCCACAATTCAGTCCCGTGCACGCCATCGTCGGCGGCGAATACCGCAAGGGTCGACGACAACGGATGGAGCAACCCGCCCGTGCCGCTGCCCGCGCCTGGGTTGATGTCCTTGACCATGGTGGTGCCATCGGAGGTGCCGTCTGTCGCCCACAGCTCCTCGCCGTGGCTCGGTTCCGCCGCGCCGAAGTACACCTTGCCTGCGAACGCGGTGAAGGCGCCGAGGCCGGACGAAGTCGCTCCGGCAGCAATGTCTTTCACCAGTGATGTACCGGCTGTCGACCCGTCGCTCTTCCAAAGTTCGGCGCCGACCGACCCGTCGTCCGCGTGAAACCAGATCGTTCCCGCCGCAACTTGCATGATTGCCGGACCGGAACTCGACGCCCCCGGGTCGATGTCCTTAACCATCGTGGTTCCGTCAGACGTGCCGTCCGACACCCATAACTCGCGTCCATGGACGCCGTCGTCCGCCGCGAAATACAGCTTGCCGTTGAAGGCCACGGGCCACTCGCCGCCGGCATAAACCGAGCTGGCGCTACCCGGATTGATGTCCTTGACGAGCGACGTGCCTGCTGCCGTGCCGTCGCTCTTCCACAACTCCATGCCGGTCTCGGGTGCCGTAGACCAGAAGTAAAGAGTGGAACCGACGGCAAACAAGTCCTGGCGGGTCGGCGAACCCTGAGGATTTCCAGTCGTGAGCCGCGATGTCCCAGCCTTCGTTCCGTCGCTTACCCAAAGCGCATAGGGATCGTTTGTCCATTGCGAAACGAAGAAGGCACGATCCCCCGCGGTGACGACGGCACCGTTGTAGATGGCGCTCAGTTCGGGTGCGAAGAACTGGTTCGGTGACGAGGCGCTCGCTCGCGGGCCGCTTAACGCGAGGAGGCTTGCAATCAGTGCTGCGAGCGCGACGAGTTGGACAAAACGGCGGAACATGACGCGAGTCTTACCCGTCCGTCCTTGGTCATCGAGTGATCGCGCGGTCCTTCACGGTCACGGCCGTTCCCACGACCGGTTCGCCCGACTCGAGCCAGGCGATGAAATCGCGGTCGGTCGTCGTCGCCCACGTGCGGGAGTCGTCGCCGACGCGCACGGCGACGGTGCCCATCGCGGGGGAGCCGTCGCGCTCGTGCATCACGACGAAGGACTCCAGCGTGCCGGCGCCGTCGTACTCGTCGACCAGCTTGGTCTGGGGCGTCGCGTTCAGCTCCGGCTGCGGGTTGGCCGACCGGAACGGCGTCGCCGGCGGAGTGGTCGAGTAGATCCCGAGCGAGTGCTTCGTCGAATACCAGCCGTTGCCGGTGACGAGGCCGATCCCCGGCTCGGCGCGCAGGCGCTCGACCATCGACGCGATGCCATGGGTCGTGTAGTTGTTGCCCGGCCCGCCGAAGAAGCACAGGCCGCCGGTCTGCGTGAGCGGCCGCGGGTCGCCGAAGGGGTCGATGCCCATCTCGTTGGCGCTCATCTGCACCATGCACGGGAAGCACGAGTAGATCTCGATGTGGTTCACGTCGTCCATGCCGATGCCGGCGAGGCCGAGCGCGGCGCGGGCGTTGAAGCCGACGGCGGGAGCGCTGTAGAGGTTGGCGCGCTCGGACACGAACCAGTGGTCGTTGCAGTCCGAACCCGACCACGGGAACACCCACTTGTCCTCGGGGATCCCGGCCGCCTGCGCGGCCTCGACAGAGCACACCAGCAGCGCCGCGGCCTGGTCGACGGTCATGTTGGCGTTCTGGTACTTGGTGTACGGGTAACCGATGTAGCGGTTGTCGTCACTCGGCGTGCGGATCTCCTCGGCCGTCATCGGCTCGGGCGACCACGCGTACGGGTTCGACTGGGCCACGACGTTGAAGCGCTGCCACATCTCCGAGACGCGGACCTCGTGGGCGAGCGGGCCGTCGGGGGCTCGACCGCGCAGACCGTTCTCGAACAGCGGGTAGACCTGCGTCGGCATCATCAAGCCGACCGACATCTCGACGTCGTTCGAGCCGTTGCGGTCGTGACCGACGACTTCGGCCATCGGCGCTTCGCTCTCCGCCGACCCCCACGGCAGCGTGACGCCGGCCTGGGACGCCCGGCGCCGGGTGAGGAAGGCCTCGGAGCCGGCGATGAGGACGGAGTCGACCTTGCCCGAGAGGATGTCGTTCGCCGCGCTCGTCATCAACATCTGGGGGCTGTTGCCGCCCACGGTCGACTGCTGGAACTGCTTCGGGTCGGCGTCGATGGCGGCGGCCAGGGCACCCGATGGGTGCTTGAGCCGCCACGACATCACCGCCACGGTCCGCACCGACTGCACCGAAGCCAGGAACTTGGTCGGATCGCCGGCGCCCGAGTCCTGCGCGGCGCGCCGGGCGGCCTCGGCCATCATTTGGATGTTGTCGCCGATGCCGTCGAGGTCGTCGACCGTCGGCTTGCGCATGAGCTGGCCAACGCCAACCACGACCGGCGTGCGGGGATCCAAAGCCATGGGTGCAGAACTTACGAGACGGCCCCGTAGAATCGCCTGATCAACGTTCTCATCGTTTGCACCGCCAACCAGTGCCGCTCGCCGATGGCCGAGGGCATCCTGCGCCACCGCGTCGAGGGCTCGGACCTCGACGTGCACGTGTCGTCGGCCGGGATCATGCAGGGCGGCGCCCCGGCGACGGACCACGCCGTCAGCGTGTGCGCCGACCGCGGCGTCGACATCACGGGGCACGTCAGCCGTCGCCTCGATCGCAGCATCGTGGATGGCGCTGACCTGATCATCTGCATGGCGCGCGAGCACCTGCGCGAGGTCGTCGTCACCTCGTCGCCGGCCTTCGAGCGCACCTTCACCCTGCGCGAACTGGCGCGCCGCATCGAAGCCAACCCGCACGCGTCGCTCGCCGAGCTCCACGTCGGCCGCCAGCTCGCCGACTACGTGAAGGGCGACCCCAACGACGACGTCGCCGATCCCGTCGGCAAGCCCCGTTCCCGCTACGAGGAAACGGCGTGGCAGCTCGACGGCCTCTTGACCCGCGTCGCCACGTGGCTGCCGAACCTCGGCGACCAGGCGCGACGGGCGGCCTCCTGATGAAGATCACCATCGGTTCGGACCACGCCGGCTTCGACCTCAAGTGCCATCTCGTCGCCGCGCTGCACGCGGCCGGCCACGACGTGGACGACATCGGAACGTTCAGCGCGGACTCGGTGGACTACCCGCCGATCTGCGCCGCGGTGGGCCGCGCTGTCGCCCGCGGCGACGCCGACCGCGGCATCGTGCTCGGCGGCAGCGGCCAGGGCGAGCAGATCGCCGCCAACAAGGTCAGAGGCGTGCGGGCCGCCCTGTGCAACGACCTCTACACCGCCAAGATGAGTCGCCTCCACAACGACGCCAACGTGCTGTCGATGGGCGGGCGCATCGTGGCGCCCGGCCTGGCCGAGGAGATCCTCGCCGTGTGGCTGACCACCGAGTTCGAAGGCGGCCGCCACGTCGCCCGCCTCCAGCAAATCGCCGACATCGAAAACGAGAACTGATGCAAAACGACGACGCCGTATTCGACCTCATCGCCCGCGAGAAGGAGCGTCAGATGACGACGCTCCAGCTGATCGCGTCGGAGAACTTCGCCTCGGAGGCGGTGATGGCGGCGACGGGATCGGTCCTCACCAACAAGTACTCCGAGGGGTATCCCGGCAAGCGCTACTACGGCGGCAACCAGGTCGTCGACGAGGTCGAAGCCCTCGCCATCGAGCGCATCAAGGCGCTGTTCGGCGACGCCGCCGTCCACGCCAACGTGCAGCCTCACTCCGGCGCCAACGCCAACGTGGCCGTGTACCTGGCGCTGTTGCAGCCCGGCGACACCGTGCTCGGCCTCAGCCTCGACCACGGTGGCCACCTCACCCACGGCAAGGACGTCAACATCTCGGGCCGGCTGTACAACTTCGTCCCCTACGGCCTCAGCCCGTCCGACGAGCGCCTCGACTACGACCAGATCGCGTCGCTGGCCGAGGAGCACCGCCCGAAGATGATCGTGGCCGGGGCGACGGCCTACAGCCGCATCATCGAACCCGAACCGCTGCGCAAGATCGCCGATTCGGTCGGTGCGCTGTTCATGTTCGACGCCGCCCATATCGCCGGGCTCATCGTCGGCGGCGCGCACCCGAACCCGATGCCCTACGCCGACGTCGTCACCTTCACGACGCACAAGACGCTGCGCGGCCCCCGCGGCGGCTGCATCCTCAGCGCCACCCCCGAGATCGGCAAGAAAATCGACTCCGCCGTGTTCCCCGGCCTCCAGGGCGGTCCCCTCGAGCACGTGATCGCGGCGAAGGCCGTGGCGTTCCACGAGGCGAGCCAGCCCGAGTTCACGGCCTACGCCGAGCAGATCGTGCGCAACGCCCGCGCCCTGGCCGAGGCGCTGGCGGGGGAGGGGTTCCGCATCGTCAGCGGCGGCACCGACAACCACCTCATGCTCGTCGACCTGCGCACCTTCGACGAAGAATTGACCGGCAAGATCGCCCAGGAAACGCTCGACAACGCCGGCATCACGCTCAACAAGAACACGATCCCCGACGACCCGCGGTCGCCCTTCGTCACCAGCGGCTTGCGTATCGGCACCGCGGCGGTCACGACCACCGGCATGACCGAGTCCGAGATGCCGGTCATCGCCCGGCTCATCGGCGAGGCCCTGCGCGGCCGGGACGAAGCCGACACGCTCGCCACCGTGCGCAAGGGAGTCAACGAACTGTGCGCCAAGTTCCCGCCCTACCCCTCTAAGTAGCGTCGCGCCGATGACCTCGGCGGCGACTGCCTATTCGCTGATCCTCGCGATCTCGGCGGCCGCCAGCTACGGGCTCAACTGGGCGTGGCGGGGCTTCGCCACCAAGCACGGCATCGTCAAACGACCCGGCCTGCGCGACCGCGACATCCACACCAACGTGGTGCCCAACGCCAGCGGCGTCGCCATGTTCGGCGCCTTCCTGATCGTGATGCTCGTCGCCTGGTTCCTGCCGTTCTTCCGCGGCGTGTTCCGGGACTCGTCCGAACCGCTCGGCGTCGTGCTCGGCGCCACGATCATCGTGGGCATCCAGTTCATCGACGATCTGCGAGATCTGTCGCCGCCGGCGAAGCTGGCCGGCGTCGTGCTCGGCGCGTCGGTCATGTACATGTTCGGCCTGTCGATGTTCTACTTCCGGATCCCGTTCGCAGGGTTCGTGGTGCTCGCCCCCGACGTCGCCCCGCTCATGACGGTGCTGTGGGTCGCCGGCATGACCCAGGCGATCAACCTCATCGACGGCCTCGACGGCCTCGCCGCCGGGGTGGTCGCCATCGCGGCGGCGGCGTTCACGATCTACGCGCAGCGCCTCTCCGACGGCGGCCTCCTCGCCCCCGAGAACATGGGGCCGCTGCTGGCGGTGATCGCGTGTGGCCTGTGCCTGGGCTACCTGCCCCACAACGTGAACCCGGCCAAGGTGTTCATGGCCGACAGCGGCGCCTACCTCCTCGGCGTGCTGATGGCCGCGTCGACCCTGGTGGTCGGGGGCCGCATCGCGGACCAGTTCAGCGGACAGACCTACTTCTTCTACGCCCCGATCTTCATCCCACTGTTCATCCTCGGCGTGCCGATCCTCGACGTCGCGTTCTCCATCGTGCGCCGCTCGTACCGAAGATCGGGAGTGGGGGGCGCCGACGCCGAACACATCCACCACCGCCTGGTGCGCCTCGGCCACGGCCAGCGGCGCGCGGTGTTCATCCTGTGGGCGTGGACGGCGCTGCTGTCGGGCTTCATCCTCGCCCCGACGTTCGTGACCGGCGACAAGCAGGTACTCAACCGGGTGGTGCCCTTCGCCGCTGGCGCCCTCGGCCTCGCGCTCTACACGCTGTTCCACCCGGGCATCCGCGACAAGAGCAAGGCGAACCACCCCGCGTCGCAGTGGCAGGAAAAGACGCCCGCCAACTAGCCTCCCCGGCCGGTACTTCCCCGAAAATTTCTGTTTCGAAAAGTTTGCGCGCCCGCAGGCTTTGGCTTACATTGAGAAAAGTTTCACAAGGTCAAAACCTCAGTTTTGGAGGACAGGGGAAGGCATGCAGCGAGTAGAGCGGCGGAAGGGATGGGGAGCACGAATCCTCAGCGCCGTGACGGTCTCGCCCCGTGCCGACAACCGCCCCCTCTACGAAGGTTTCAGCGACGCCAGCACGCGTGCCATCCAGCTCGTCGTCACGCCGCTGGTCCTCGCCTTCTTCGGCTTCCTGCTCGACGGCCGGACCCACACCCAGCCGCTGTTCGCCATCGTGTTCGGCGTCCTCGGCCTCGCCAGCGAGTCGTACCGGATGTACCTCGCCTACCAGGCGGAGATGCGCAAGCGGGAGGAGGGCAAGCCGTGGACGAAGTGACGACGGTCAACCCGCAGCGCGACATCGTGGTGGACATGGCCCGCCGCGGCCTGCTGGCGAGCCCCGTGCTCGTCGCTCTCGGCGCCATCGGCTGGGGCCTTCACGGCGCCATCTCGGTGCTCGCCGCGCTTGTCGTCGTGTTGATCAACTTCGCCGCGTCGGCGGCGGTCGTGCGCAAGTCCACGACGCTGCCGCAGTCCTTCATCATGATGTTCGTGCTGGGCGGCTTCGTCGTCCGCATGCTGATGGTGCTGGCCGCCATCACCATCGCCGGCCACATCAGCTGGATCAGCAAGGTGCCCTTCGGTGTCGCCATCGTCGTGACGCACCTCGGCCTCCTGTTTTGGGAGACCCGTTACGTCTCGTTGTCCCTGGCCTATCCGGGCCTCAAGCCTCGTAGAGGAGACGCATAGATGTTTGCGTTGGACGTTCCGCCTACAGCAGAACTCTTCAACTGGCCCGCCATCTGGGGCCACGGTGCCTTCGCGATCAACAAGGTCGTGATCCTCATGCTGATCGCGGCGATCGGCGTGATCGTGTTCTACATGGCGGGCCGCAAGGGCGAGCTCGTGCCTCGCGGTGTGCAAAACGTCGCCGAGATGGCCGTCGACTTCATCGAGAGCGGCATCATCCTGCAGACGATGGGTCCCGACGGCCTGCCCTTCGCCCCGTTCCTGCTGACGGTCTTCTCGTTCATCTTCGCCCTGAACCTCTTCGAGGTCCTGCCGCTGGCCCAGATGCCGCCGAACGCCCGCATCGCCCTGCCGATGTTCATGGCCGTGCTCGTGTGGTTCATCTACAACATCATGGGCATCGCCCGTCAGGGCCTGTGGGGCTACTTCAAGCACATCATGTTCCCCCCCGGCGTCCCCAAGCCGATCTACATCATCCTCACGCCGATCAACCTCATCTCGGACCTCATCGTGCGGCCCTTCGCCCTCATGGTCCGACTCTTCGCCAACCTCTTCGCCGGCCACTTGATCCTCGTGAGCTTCGGCGCTCTCGCCGCCGGCCTCTTCGAGTCGCACGCCCTCGGCGGGCTGTCGAAGGCCGGCGCGGTCCTGCCCTTCGCCCTGCTGGCGGCGCTGACGGGCTTCGAGATCCTCGTGGCCTTCCTGCAGGCCTACATCTTCACCATCCTCGCCGCGGTCTTCACCGGCCTGGCCATGACTGTTCCCGACCACCACTAACCAACAAAAAGGAAACAAGGAGCGAACGTGCTACTGCACCTCACCCTGCTTCACGCCATGCACTTCCTTGGCGCGCAAGACGCCGGCGAGCTCGTCAAGGGCTTGACCGCTATCGGCCGAGGCATTGCCTACGGTGGCGCCGCCATCGGCCCGGGCATCGGCATCGGTATCGTCGTCGGTAACGCGATTACCGCGATGTCGCGCCAGCCGGAGTCCGCTGGCCAGGTCCAGACGACGATGTTCCTCGGCATCGCCTTCACCGAAGCGCTCGCGCTCTTCGGCTTCGTGCTCGCCTTCATCGTCTCGGGTTAAGAGGAGATACGCACATGCGCATTCGTCACCTGCTCGCAGCTGTGGGCATCGCGGCCGGATCGCTGCTCGTCGTCGCCCACCCGGCCTCGGCCAAGCCCGCCGGTGAGCCCGAAGAGCACTGCATCAAGCTGCTCGAAGACGGCAAGTCCGTCGACGACTGCCAGAAGTCGCCCAACCCGTTGCTGCCTGACACCAACGAGTTGCTGTGGGGCGGCGGTGCGTTCCTCGTGGTGTTGGCCGTGCTCAGCAAGCTCGCGTTCCCCGCGATCAAGAAGGGCATGAACGACCGCACGGAACGCATTCGTGGCGAGATCGACGAGGCCGACCGTCTCAAGGCCGAGGCCGCCTCGACCCTGGCGCAGTACCAGGCGTCGGTGGCCGATGCCAAGGCCGAAGCGGCGCGCATCGTCGACGAAGCCCGCACGGCGGCCGAAGCCGTCCGCGCCGACATCATCGCCCGCGCCGAAGCCGAGGCCAACGAGGTCAAGGCCAAGGGCCGCGAGGACGTCGAAGCCGGCAAGGCCCGCGCCATCCAGGAACTGCAGGCGCAGGTCGGCGACCTCACCATTGCCCTGGCGGAGAAGGTGGTCGAGCGCAGTCTCGACGACGCCACCAACCGCCAGCTGATCGACAACTACATCAACAACCTCGGGAATTCCTAATGAGTGCACGAGCTGAGGGTTACGCGGACGCGTTCTACGCGGTCGCCAACGCCGAAGATGCAGTCGCGGCCGTCGAGGACGAGTTGCACGCCGTGGCGCGCACGCTCGAGTCCAACGACGCGTTGCGTACGACGCTGACCGACCAAGCGATCCCCGCCGATCTGCGGCAGGGCATCGTCGAGGATCTCCTCGGCTCGCGTGCTCACCCCGTCACGACGTCGCTGGTCAGCTTTGTGGTGGGAGCTGGCCGCGGTCGTGAACTCCCGGCGATCATCGACGCCTTCATCGCCAAGGCCGCCGACTCGCGGGCCGAGGCGGTTGCCGAGGTTCGCTCGGCCACGCCGCTCGACGACGACCAGAAGGCGCGTCTCGCCGCGGCGCTCGGTAAAGAGACCGGCAAGAAGATCACCGTCAAGGTCACGGTCGACCCGACCGTGCTCGGCGGCATCGTCGCCCAGGTGGGCGACACGGTCATCGACGGCACCGTGCGTCGCCGTCTCGATCAACTCAAGGAAAGCGTGTAGTCCGTGTCCCTTTCGTTCAACATCGAATCCGACGACATCGCGGCCGCGCTGCGCAAGCGCCTCGAGGGCTACACGCCCCAGACGGCGGCGGCCCAGGTCGGCCGCGTCGTCGAGGTCGGCGACGGCATCGCCCGCGTCGGCGGCCTCCCGTCGGCCGGCGTCAACGAGCTGCTCGAGTTCGAGGGCGGCGTCATGGGCATCGCCCTCAACCTCGACGAAGAGTCGATCGGTGCCGTCATCCTCGGTGACGCGCAGCACATCGAGGAAGGCCAGGTCGTCAAGGCCACCGGCCGCATCCTCGAGATCGCCGTCGGCGACGGCCTGCTCGGCCGCGTCGTCGACCCGCTCGGCAACCCGCTCGACGGCAAGGGCCCGATCCCACAGGACATCATCCGCCGCGTCGAGATCCAGGCGCCCGGCGTCGTCGACCGCCAGCCGGTGAAGCAGGCACTGCAGACCGGCATCAAGGTCATCGACGCCATGACGCCGATCGGCCGTGGCCAGCGCGAGCTGATCATCGGCGACCGCAAGACGGGCAAGACCTCCGTCGCCGTCGACACGATCATCAACCAGAAGGGTCTCGGCGTGAAGTGCATCTACGTCGGCGTGGGCCAGAAGGCCTCCACCGTCGCCGAGCTCGTCGCCACCCTCGAAGCCGCCGGCGCCATGGAGTACACCGTCGTGGTCAACGCTTCGGCGTCGGACCCGCCCCCGTTCAAGTACCTCGCTCCGTACTCGGGCTGCGCCATGGGCCAGCACTGGATGGAGAACGGCGAGTCGGCGCTCATCGTCTACGACGACCTGTCCAAGCAGGCCGAGGCCTACCGCGCCATGTCGCTGCTGCTGCGCCGCCCGCCGGGCCGCGAGGCGTACCCGGGCGACGTCTTCTACCTCCACAGCCGCCTGCTCGAGCGTGCGGCCCGCCTGTCCAAGGAACTCGGCGGCGGTTCGCTCACGGCCCTGCCCGTCATCGAGACCAAGGCCGGCGACATCTCGGCCTACATCCCGACCAACGTGATCTCGATCACCGACGGCCAGATCTTCTTGGACCTCGACCTGTTCAACTCGGGCGTGCGCCCGGCGATGAACGTGGGCACCTCGGTGTCCCGAGTCGGCGGATCGGCGCAGATCAAGGCGATGAAGTCGGTCGCCGGTGGTCTCAAGCTCGACCTCGCCAACTTCCGTGAGCTCGAAGCTTTCGCCGGCTTCGGCGCCGAGTTGGACAAGGCCAGCCAGCAGCTGATCGACCGCGGCCGTCGCCTCGTCGAGTTGCTGAAGCAGACCAACGGCCAGCCCATGCCGGTGCAGGAGCAGGTCATCTCGATCTACGCCGGTACCAACGGCTATCTCGACGACCTCGACGTCGCCGACGTCCGTCGCTTCGAGACCGAACTGCTCGCCGACGTGCGCGCCCGCGGCGGCGCCATCCTCGACGCCATCAAGGGCGGCGACTACCCCGAAGACGACATCAAAAAGGCGGTCGAAGACTTCAAGGGTCGCTTCGTGCCGTCGGTCACCGCGGCGGAGTAAGGCAATGGCTGGTGGGCAGGAGCGGGTACTCCGCAGGCGAATCAAGAGCGTGGAGTCTTCGAAGAAGATCACGCGCGCCATGGAGCTCATCGCTGCCAGCCGGATTCACAAGGCGCAGCAGCGAGTGGCGGCGGCTCGTCCCTACAGCGAGCAGATCACGGCCGTGATCCGTAACCTCGCGTCTGCGGGCGCGGGCGGCGGCCATCCGCTGCTCACGCCGCGTGAAGACGTGCGCACCGTCGCCTTCGTCGTCCTCGCCGGCGACCGCGGTCTCGCCGGTGGTTTCAACTCCGGCACGCTGCGCCAAGCGGAGAACGCCCTGCGCGAGCAGATCGCGCAGGGTCGCGACTACGTCCTGATCCTCGTAGGCAAGAAGGCGCGGGACTACTTCCGCTTCCGCGGCTACACGATCGCGGCCAGCTTCACCGGCTTCGTCGACAACCCGTCCTACGAGCACGCGCGTGAAGTGGCAGCGGAGATCCGCAGCCGCTTCGACGCCGGTGAGATCGACCGCGTCGAGCTCGTCTACACGCAGTTCCTCTCCGTCGGCACCCAGCGCGTCGTGACGCGCCAGCTCATGCCCATCGAGATCGAGACCGTCGTCGAGGCGCCCGCGGGCCCCAAGGCCGACTACGAGTACGAGCCTGAGCCCGACGGCATCCTCGACAACCTGCTGCCGCGCTACGCCGAGGCCCGCCTCTTCGCCGCGCTGCTGGACTCGACCGCCTCGTTCTTCGCTGCTCAGCAGCGAGCGATGAAATCCGCCACCGACAACGCGGAGGAACTGATCCGCGTGCTGTCGCGCCAGATGAACCGCGCCCGCCAGGAATCGATCACCACCGAGATCCTCGAGATCGTCGGCGGTGCCGAAGCCCTGGCGCAGGCCGCCACCGATGAGTCGGACTATCTCATCGACCACACGTTTGCCCAAGACCCGTTCGCGCAGCATCACTAGGAGCACGCCAGATATGACTCTCACCGCTGACAACGCCACCGAGCTGAAGGAAGGGCGCATCGTCGCCATCGTCGGCCCGGTCGTCGACGTCGAGTTCCCGCCGGACGGCCTGCCCGAACTGCACACCGCGCTCGAGTTCGAGGTGTACGTCGACGGCCAGCCTTCGACGATCGTCGCCGAAGTGGCCCAGCACATCGGCGACAGCCGCGTGCGCGCCATCTGCATGCGCCCGACGGACGGCCTCGTCCGCGGCGCCGTCGTGCGCAATACCGGCCGGGGCATCACCGTGCCGGTGGGCAACGGCACGCTCGGCCACGTCTTCAACGTGATCGGTACACCGCTGGACGCCCGCGGCGCCGAGGTGCCCGGCCTCGACGAGCGCTGGGAGATCCACCGCCCGGCGCCGAACTTCGCCGACCTCGACTCGGCCACCAAGATGTTCGAGACGGGCCTCAAGGTCGTCGACCTCCTCGAGCCCTACCGCCAGGGCGGCAAGATCGGCCTCTTCGGTGGGGCCGGCGTGGGCAAGACCGTGATGATCCAGGAGATGATCATCCGAGTCGCCCGCCAGCACGGTGGTGTGTCGGTGTTCGCCGGCGTCGGCGAGCGCACCCGTGAGGGCAACGACCTGTGGCTGGAAATGGAAGAGTCCGGCGTTCTCAAGAACACCGCGCTCGTCTACGGCCAGATGGACGAGCCGCCCGGCGTGCGCTTCCGCGTCGCCCTCTCGGCGCTGACGATGGCGGAGTACTTCCGCGACGTGCAGGGCCAGGACGTGCTGCTGTTCATCGACAACATCTTCCGCTTCACCCAGGCCGGCACCGAGGTGTCGACCCTGCTCGGTCGTATGCCGAGCTCGGTGGGTTACTCGCCGACGCTGGCCGACGAGATGGGCGAACTGCAGGAACGCATCACCTCGGTCAAGGGCAAGTCGATCACCTCGCTGCAGGCCGTGTACGTGCCCGCCGACGACTACACCGACCCGGCGCCGTTCACCGCCTTCACCCACTTCGACGCCACCACCAACCTCGACCGCGGCGTGTTCGCCAAGGGCATCTTCCCTGCCGTCGACCCGCTGGCGTCGACGTCGAACATCCTCCAGCCCGGCGTGGTCGGCGACGTGCACTACAACGTCGCCCGCCGCACGATCCAGGTGCTGCAGCGCTACAAGGAACTCCAGGACATCATCGCCATCCTCGGCATCGACGAACTCACCGAAGAGGACAAGGTCCTCGTGTCCCGGGCCCGCAAGATCGAGAAGTTCCTCGGCCAGCCCATGTACGCCGGTGAGCCCTTCACCCAGATCCCCGGTACCAACGTGCCGGTGGCCGAGACGGTCGAAGCCTTCGGCAAGCTGCTCGACGGCGAGTTCGACGACCTGCCCGAGCAGGCGTTCTTCAATGTCGGCGGCATCGACGACCTGCTGAAGAAGGCCGAGCAGCTCAAGGCGGTCGGCTAAAGGTGTCGATGCAGGTCGAGGTCGTCTCGCCCGAGCGCATTCTGTTCTCGGGTGAAGCCGACATGGTCGTGTGCCGGGCCGAGGGAGGCGACATCGCCTTCCTCACCGGCCACGCGCCCTTCATCGGCACGCTCGGCATCGGCATCGTGAAGGTCAACCTGACCGGTGGCGGCACCGAGCACATCGCGGTGCACGGTGGCTTCGTCGAGGTGCGCGACAACCACGTGATCATCCTGTCGGACGTCGCCGAACTCGTCGACCACATCGACGTCGAGCGCGCCCGTCGCGCCAAGGAAGCGGCCGAGGCGAAGATGCGCGCGGGCCACGATGGCGAAGCCGAAGCCGCGTTGCGCCGCGCCGAAGTGCGCATCGAACTCGCCTCGCTCGGTAAGTAGCTAACTTCGCACCGTGCCGCGCCGTCGGCTTGGTGTCGCCCTCCTCATTCCGCGCAATCTCGCGCCTGAGATCGACGGGATCCGCCGCGCCCTCGGCACCGCCACCGTCGGGCAGGTGCCGCCCCACGTCACCCTCGTGCCACCGACGAACGTGCACGAGGAAGACATCGACGACGCCGTCGCGCTGGCGCGCGCCGCGGCCGCCGACGTGGCGCCCCTCGACGTCGTGGTCGGACCGCTCGAGACGTTCTATCCCGTCACCCCGGTGCTGTACTTGCGCGTCTCGGGACCGGGACTCGCTGGCATCGTGGCGCTGCGTGACGCCCTCGACGCCGGTCCGTTCGCGCAGGAACTCACCCATCCCTTCGTCCCACACGTCACGCTGCACGACGACGCCGGTGACGACGTGATCCGCGGCGCCCAGGCCTCGATCGACCACTTCATCGAGCCGGTGCGCTTCGACGCCGTGACGATCCTCGAGCAGGACGACGACGACAAGGTGTGGCGCCCGATCGCCGACGCACCGCTGGGGGAGTCGCCCACCACGCGCACAATCGGCGCGTCGCCGGTGTCGTTCGCGGTGACGCGCTACCCGACCCACGCCGGCGCGACGATGGGTCGCTACCGGTCGCTGTCGGTCGAGGCGTTGGTCGACGGCCGTGTTCTCGGACTGGCACACGGCCACTACGCCCGCGACGGCGTCGCCTGGCTCGACGAGCTCGTCGTCATCGCCGAGACGCGGGGGACCGGCATCGGCGCCCAGCTGGCGCGCGCCTTCGTCGACGCCGCCCGCGACCACCAGGCGACCGAAGTGCGCGCCGCGCGCGGCGCGACGATCGCGGGATTCCTCGTGCGGCTGGGCTTCACCGTCGACCCGGCCGATGAGTTTTCGCTGGTGCTGTAGCTCTACGCTTCAAGGCGCATGAGCAGGGGAGCAGCGGCCGCGCTTGCGGTCATCGCGATCGTCGCCGGCGTCGCCGGCGCGCTCGTCGGCACGCCGTGGAACGACAAGAAGGCGAACAGCGCCATCGGCCCGGCGGTCGCCACGACGGTGCCGCCCCAGGATCCCAACCTCTCGATCGTCGCCACCGCCATCCCGAAGTCGATCGACGTGTTCAGCGCGCCCAACGGTCCCAAGAAGACGTCGCTGGCCAACCCCAACGAGAACGGCGCGCCCCTCACCTTCCTCGAGCGCGACGAGCAGCCCGGGTGGGTGCACGTGCTGCTACCGGTACGACCGAACGGCTCGGACGGCTGGGTACGCGCCAGCGACGTGACCCTCACCAGCCACTACTACAAGATCGTCGTCGAACTCGCGGCGCACCGGGTCATCGTCAGCGACCACGGCAAGGTCTTCCTCGACACGCCTGCCGGCATCGGCAAGGCCGAGACGCAGACGCCCGTCGGCCTCTACTACACCAAGGAACTGCTCCAGCCGCCCAACCCCAACACCGTCTACGGGCACTACGTGTACGGGCTGTCGGGCTTCTCCAACGTCATCTTCCATTTCGAGGGCGGCGAGGGCGTGATCGGCATCCACGGCACCAACGACCCATCGGGTTTGGGCAAGGACGTGAGCCACGGCTGCATCCGCATCTCCAACGACGCCATCGAAATGCTGGCGAAGAAACTGCCCCTTGGCGTCCCCGTCGAGATCCGACAGTAGGCATTTCGCCCAAATCGGGCACACACCGGATTCCGACGTAACTAGTCCGTTCGGGTGAGCTAATAGCGACAATTGGGTATGTGCGCCAGTAGAGTTGGCCGCATCTGGGGCAACGGGATGACTGGAGAGGCAATCCTTTGAAGCGCAACAAGACATGGTTGGCGTGGGCCCTCAGCGTGGGGCTCATCGCGTACCTCGTCGGTGCCGCCACCGTCGGTCGTTCGACGGTGACCACGAACGAGGTCGTCAAGGCATACGCATCCGGTTCGGCGCTGCACCTCGACGCCTTGCAGGCGGCGCCGATCGGCCCGCGTCTTGTCGACATCGAAGGCGCGTTCTCGGCGGTCAACGCCGACTCGTCGGGCTTCGTGGCGGGCGGCCGGCTGAACGAAAACTCGATCCAGACGCAGCCGGATCCCGGCACCAATCCGCCGCCCTCCTTCGTCGGAAAGAACGCGTCTGCCCGCGGTGAAGGCCTCGGCGTCGGCTTGGCTGACAACGTGCCGGACGCGGCGCGCAGCATCCTCGACGAAACCGTGGCCAACGCCACCGCCCCGCCGAACTACAGCGAGTCGCACGAAGCCGGCCCCGTCCCGGGCGACCCGGTCGTGTTCGCGTCGCTGCTGCACACCGACGCGCTGGCCAACTGGGAGCAGTCGACGTGCCTGAGCACGCCGCAGGCCCCGATCGCGTACAGCCGCGGTTACGCGGCCGACGTGCAGGTGCTCGACGCCGGCGCCGCCCAGCCCGATGGTTCGATGGGTTCGCCCGTCGTCGCCACCGACGACACCGACCCGACGCGCAACGCCATCGAGACGCACTCGTTCGTCTACGCCGTGCCCAACAGCAACACCAGCGGTGGTCCGCACTACGGCCTCGTGTCCGAAGTGCACGAGACGTACGCGCCGATCGACCTTGTGCAGAGCCCGACCGCCGGCGGCACCGTCGAACTCGAAGTGCTCGGCGAGTGGTATGCCCGCACGACCGTCGACGGCGTGCACCCGGCCACGATGACCTACGGCGTGACCGACCCGACCACCGGCCTGCCGATGAACCCGACCGACACCGTCATCCGCGTGTCGGCCGGCGGTGCGACGCTGCTGGCCCTCAGCCTCCAGCAGGTCACCGGCAACACGGGTCTCAACATCCCGCTCGGCCCGCTCGGCAGCATCACCCTCGGTGAGGACTTCCGGGCGCTGACGGCCCCCGGTGGCGTCCCGGACCCGGCGTCGAGCCCGACGCTGACCGCAACCCGCGGCGCCGGTGCGATGGACGTCGTGCGCGCCGACTTGCTCGACGATCCGCTGGGCACGTCGGTGGCCGACCTGCGCATCGGTCACTTCGAGAGCGACCTCCAGGTTCCTGACGGCGGCTTCACGTGCCCGTCGCCGACGACCACGACCACCTCGACGTCGACCACGACGACGTCGACCACCACGACGTCGACGACGGTCGCCCCGACCACCACGACGACCGCCGGCCCCACCACGACGACCACGGCGGGACCGACCACCACGACCACGGCCGGACCGACCACCACGACCACGGCCGGACCGACCACGTCGACCACGTCGCCGCCGTCCACCACGTCGCCGCCCACCACGACGGCGCCATCGAACGCCAAGGCCGCCACGGCCCAGCGGGTGCAACCGACCACCGTCGGCTAAGCGCCCTCACATACGAACTGGTACTGCCCAGCACCGCTTTGCGGTGCTGGGCAGTACCAGTTGTGGGATGTAGCGAGTTAGCTGAACTGCACCGACGAGTATTCGGCGAGCTTGGTCAGGCGGTGCTGGGCGGTCACCAGGCGCACGGTGCCCGACTTCGAGCGCATCACGAGGCTCTGGGTCGACGCGCCGTTGAGGTTGTAGTGCACGCCCCGGAGCAGTTCGCCGTCGGTGATGCCGGTGGCGGCGAAGAAGCAGTTGTCGCCGCCGACAAGGTCGTCGGTGGTGAGCACGGCGTCGAGGTCGTAGCCGGCGTCGAGCGCCGCGGTGCGCTCGTCGTCGTTGCGGGGCCAGAGCTTGCCGAGGATCTCGCCGCCCATGCACTTGAGGGCCGCCGCGGTGATGACGCCTTCGGGTGTGCCGCCGATACCGAGGAGGATGTCGGCGCCCGAATCGGGCCAGGCGGTCGAGATGGCGCCGGCGACGTCGCCGTCGCTGATGAGGCGGATGCGGGCGCCGGCGGCGCGCACCTCCGCGATGAGCTCCGCGTGGCGGTCGCGGTCGAGAATGACGGCGGTGACGTCGCGTACGTTCTCGCCCTTGGCCTTGGCGACGGCCGCGAGGTTGTGGGCGATCGGCGCTTCGATGTCGATGGCGCCCTTGGCTTCGGGCCCCACGGCGATCTTGTCCATGTACACGCACGGACCCGGGTTGAACATCGTTCCGCGCTCTGACACCGCGATCACCGCGATGGCGTTGCCGCGGCCGAGCGAGGTGAGCGTGGTGCCGTCGATGGGGTCGACGGCGATGTCGGTCTGCGGTGGGGAGCCGTCGCCGATGTGCTCGCCGTTGTAGAGCATCGGCGCTTCGTCCTTCTCGCCTTCGCCGATGACGACGATGCCGTCCATCGACACGGTGTCGAGCACGATGCGCATGGCGTCGACGGCCGCGCCGTCCGCCCCGTTCTTGTCGCCGCGTCCCATGAAGCGTGACGCCGCCAGCGCCGCTGCTTCGGTCACGCGGACGAGTTCCATTGCGAGGTTTCGATCAGGTGCCTGCTGAGGAGACATGCCAGCGACCATAGTCTTGGGCGTATGACGCGACGAGATGACTGGCAGAAGGCGTTCGACGCGTCACCACAACGCGCCGTCCTCGCCGAGACGATGAGCGGCGTGCCCATCGACGCGATCTACGGGCCTGACGACGGCGAGTTCCCCGGGCAGTACCCCTTCACCCGCGGCCCGTACGCGTCGATGTACCGCTCGAAGCTCTGGACGATGCGCATGTTCGCCGGCTTCGGCACGCCGGAGGACACCAACGCTCGCTTCAAGGAGATCCTGCGCGCCGGCGGCAGCGGCCTGTCCACCGCGTTCGACATGCCCACGTTGATGGGCCGCGACTCGGATGATCCGCGCAGCGAGGGCGAGGTCGGCAAGGGCGGCGTCGCCGTCGACACGATCGCCGATATGGCCGACCTGTTTGCCGACATCGACCTCGCGCAGGTGTCGACGTCGATGACGATCAACTGCGCGGCGCCGATCCTGCTGGCCATGTACGTCGCCGTCGCCGAGCAACACGGCACCCCGCGCGCCGCGCTGAGCGGCACGCTCCAGAACGACATGCTCAAGGAGTACCAAGCGCAGAAGGAGTACTACTTCCCGCCGCGCCCCTCGATGCGCCTGGTCACCGACACGATCCGGTTCACCGCGGCGAAGATGCCGCGCTGGCACCCGGTGTCGGTGTCGGGCTACCACATCCGCGAAGCAGGCTCGACGGCCGCGCAGGAGCTCGGCTTCACGCTGGCCAACGGCTTCGCCTACGTCGAGTCCGCGATGAACGCCGGCCTCGACGTCGACGACTTCGCCCCGCGCCTGTCGTTCTTCTTCAACGCCCACAACGACTTCTTCGAGGAGATCGGCAAGTACCGCGCGGCGCGCCGGATCTGGGCGCGATGGTTGAAAGAGCGCTACGGCGCCAAGAACGAACGGTCAATGCAGCTCCGCTTCCACACCCAGACAGCCGGCGTCTCGCTGACGGCGCAACAGGCCGAGGTCAACATCGCCCGCGTCGCCATCCAGGCGCTCGCCGGCGTGCTCGGTGGCACGCAGAGCCTGCACACCGACTCCTTCGACGAAGCGCTGGCGTTGCCGACGGAAAAGGCGGCGCGTATCGCCTTGCGCACCCAGCAGGTAATCGCCCACGAGACCGGCGCGGCGCTGGTGGGTGACCCGCTCGGCGGCTCGCACTACGTCGAGTGGATGACCGACGAGATGGAGCGGCGGGCCGAGGAGATCTTCGCCCACCTCGACGACGTCGGCGGCGGCTCGATCCTCGAAGGCTGCTTCCAGTGCATCGACAACGGCTGGTTCATGAGCGAGATCGCCGAAGCGTCCTGGCAGCTCGAGCGCAAGACGAACTCGGGTGAGCGCGTCGTCGTCGGCGTCAACGCATTCACCGACGGCGACGAAGGCCGCCCGCCAATCCTGTCGGTGTCAGGCGAAGCCGAAGACCTGCAACGCAAGCGCCTCGCCGAGGTGCGCCAGTCACGGGACGACGCAGCGGTACGTACTGCCCTGGCGGCGGTGAAGGCGGCGGCCGAGGAGCCGACCACCAACACGATGCCGACGATCCTCGACGCGGTGAAGGTGAGCGCGACCGAGGGCGAGATCATGCACACCCTGGCCGAAGTTTTCGGCCGTTATCAGGAGATCGCAGTCCTGTGACTGACTCGACCACGCCCCAACCCGACGACGCGACCACGCTGCCCGAGGCGCCGACGCCCGAGCCGACCAGTTGGCTGCATCCGGATCCGGTCGAGCCGGTCGGCCTCGAAACGCCGCCGGCGGAGGACGAAGCGCCGTCGCTCGCCGGCAACGCGGACTACGAGGTTCCGACGAATGACGGATCGGGATTTGCATCGGTGCACACCTACGAGTTCGCCGACCGGGGCGTCGACATCGCCTTCGACCTGACGACGGTCGACCCGGACAACCGCCGGCTGGTCTCCGAACGCCTGAGCGGCCTCGGCGTGCGGCATCACTTCTCCGATTCGACGACGCTGACCGCCGGCAGCGAAGACGCCACCGCCGTCCAGGGCGTGATCGACGAGATCGCCGCCGCCGGGCATCCCGTCGATCTCGTCGACGTTCCCGAGTCCGACGATGTCGAGGAAGTCATCTCCGAAGCCGACGAAGAAGACGACGAGATCGTGTTCGACCTCTCGACGCTGTCGGTCGAGGAGCGTCGCCACCTGTCGATGCGGCTGACGGGTGCGGGCATCAGCCACATCTGGGAGGTCGGCAGCGACCTCGTCGTGTCCGTGGAGGACGCCCCGGCGATCGAGCGCTACGTCGAGGAGGTCCGCAACCCCGAGGGCTTCGGCGACGACGAGCTGGCGTCCTTCGACGAGGCGTCTGACGTCGACGACGAAGAGGTGTACTCGGCGATGAGCAATCTGTACGTCGCCGCCGACAAGCTGATGCAGAAGCCGGCCGACGAAGCGACGGCGGGGGAGTTCTACGTCGCCGTCGACGACGTGGACGGCCTGCCGGCGCCGTTCGGCTTCGACCCGCGGGTGTGGGCGCAGGTGCAGGAGCTCGCCAACAAGATCGCCGACACCCTCGACGCCGAGGGCGACCCCGATACCGTCGGCGACGACGCCCGCACCCTCCGCCACATTCTCGCCAACTACGTCTAACCCCGAATCGGTACGCGGATCGTGCCCGGAACGGGCACGATCCGCCTACCGATTGGAGGGTGCGAGCAGATAGCGTCGCAGCGTGCTGGCCGCTGAGCTCGAGGTTCGTCACTCGCGGATCGTGGCTCCGACGCGGCGAGTGGCGCTGGGCGAGCTGTTCCTGCCGACGGATCCCCCGGACGGGCCGCTGCTGCTCGCGGCGGTCGTGGGCACGTTCGTGCCCCGGCTCGAGCCGGACCTGCGCGACGACCTCGACCTGCTGATCGACGACCTCGAGCGGCGCCGCCGCATCCCGCAGCCCCGGCTGCGGCATCGGTTCCAGACCGACACCCACGGCCTGGCGCGCAGCCGCCATCGGCTCTACCGCGACGACGAGACCGGCGAAGCGACGCTGGCGTACGAAGACGCCCTGCATCCTCTGCCCCAGATCCTCGCGGCCGTGTACGCGGCGGGCATGTTGACCAGCGCGGCGCGGCCCAACGCCTTCGCGCTGCTGTGGCGGGCGTCGCGCTGGGAGGGTGGCACCAGCGAGCAGCTGCTCGTCAACCTCGCCGGGGTCGACCCGATCACCGACATCCGCCGCCGGCGCGGCGCCGACGCCGCGTGGGCGCTCGCCGCGCTCGGATTCGCGCCCGACGAGCAGCCGGCGCGGAGCGACGTCGTGCGCCGCTTCCGGGACGCCGTGCGCGACGCCCACCCCGACCACGGGGCAGAGTCGATCGATGCGAGCCTGCGCATCACCGAACTCACCGACGCGCGCCGCATCCTGCTGTCGATGAGCGCGTGACGAAGCCCAAGGCGCTGCTGCTCACGCCGGGCGCCAGCGCGACCCGCAATCAGCCCGCCCTCGTCGCCATCGACGACGCCCTGACGCCGCGGGGCATCGTCGTCGAGCGCATGGACTTTCCGAACCCGCGGGCCAAGGCGCCGGTGCTCATCCAGGCGGTACGTGACGGGGCGGCAGCGCTCGCCACGCGGGCCAACGTGCGCCCGACGTCGGTGGCGCTCGGCGGCCGCTCGATGGGCGGGCGCATGTGTTCGATGGCCGTCGCCGAGGGCCTGCCGGCCGCCGCGCTGGTGCTCATTAGCTATCCGCTGCACCCGCCGGGCAAACCGGACCAACTGCGTATTCAACACTTTCCGGCGATCGAGGTTCCTTGTCTGTTCGTTTCGGGTACACGCGATGCGTTCGGTACGCCGGACGAGCTGGAGAAAGCAACAAAAGCTATTAAAGGCGCCGTTACCCATATATGGATTGACGGCGGCGACCACGGCTTGCGAGACAAGGACGAACAGGTCGTCGAAGCCGTAGGGTCTTGGCTTTTGTTGAGTTCCCCTAAGTAGAATTTGGTTGTTTCGTCTGATCCTTAGGAGCGATATGTCGTCTCGTCCACGCACTCTGTGGCGCAAAGGTCTCACGGTTGCCGGCGCCGCAGGCATGCTGGCGGCCTATGTCGGCATCGCGGGGCTGGCGCCGGCGCAAGCGGCAGGCGTTCCGTTCAACACGGCGGCCTATTCCGGCTCCGCCATCGGCTCGGCGGTGCACACGGACGCGCTGAACTCGGGCGCGACACGCGTTGCCAACGCCGACATCTCGTTGGCGAGCGCCGCGGTCAACTCCAAGGGCCTCACCACGCAGGCCACCAACGAGAACGGCCGGGTGATCAACCCCGCGGCGGGCGCGAACAAGTTCTCCTACGGCAAGGGCGAAGGCGTCGAGGTCGGCCTGGCCGCCAGCCCGCCCGACGACGGCCAGATCATCCTGGCCGGCAAGTCCGAGGGCAGCGCGCCGTGCTCGCCCGCCAGCGCCTCGTGCGTGCCGCCGAACTGGCACGACAGCCAGCAGGTCGGCCCGGTCAACGCCGCGCCGGTCGTCTACGCCTCGCTGGCGCAAGGCACGTCCGACGCCCGCTGGAGCGACGACAGCTGCGTGCTCGGCAGCGACATCTCCCGCGGCATCGGCTACACCGCCGACGCGCAGCTGGTCGACACCGGGTCGGGCAACGCTCCCGACCTGAACGCGCCGCTGTTGAGCGCAGACGCCAACACCGGTCGCCGCGACGTCGTGCAAACCGTGTCGCGTGAATTCCTCACGCCCAACTCGGCCGGCGGTTTCGGCCTTGCTTCCCAGGTCGAGCAGACGCTGGCGCCGATCACGCTGTTCCGCGGCACGGCCAACGAGCTCACGATCGAAGTCGGCGGCGAATGGGTGCTGACCACGACCGCCACCGGCGTTCCCGGCCAGTCGAAGGTCGAGTACCACGCCATGAACACCGACGGCACGCCGATCAGCCCCACGACCGACATCCTGCGCGTCATCCAGGGCGGCAGCGTCACCGACGTCCTGACGTTCCAGGACATCTTCGGCGCCACCGGTCTCGACCAGATCAACATCCCGGGCGTGGCCGACATCGCCATCGGTGAAGATCCCCGCGCCATCGGCGGCGACGCCAGCAGCAAGCCTTCGATCGCGGCCGACGGCACGTCGATCTCCGCCGCGGTCGACGTCGTGCGCGTGAAGCTGCTCGACGGTTCGCTCGCCGACATCCGCGTTGGTCACATGGAGGCCAAGGCGGCGGTGCCCTCGGGCGGCGTCAACTGCCCTATCCCGGTGAGCAAGGTCGCCTCGCCTTCGACGGTCAACTCGGCCACCGCTCCTGACGGCCGCTTCGTCACGACCATCACCGTCAAGAACTCCTTCGCCTGCCCGCTCGAGGGCCTCGCCGTCACCGACGAGATCAAGCGCACCGTCGGCGACGTGACCTTCGAGATCGACGGCGCCGATGCACGCAACGATCCGAAGTCAGGCGCCGGCGCGACGTTCACGAAACACTCGACGACGTCGGCCACCGCCAGTTACCCGAGCCTGGGAACCCTCGCGGTCGGGGCGTCCAAGGTGATCAAGGTCGTCACCCACGTCACCGGTGGTGGCGGCAGCATCGAGGACACCGCGACCGCCACGGGCACACTGCACTGCGGTCCCGACTCGGCGATCGGTGAAGCCAAGGTCGACCTGTCGGGCAACTTCTCGCTGACGACCGTCATCGCCCGCGTGCTCGCCCGCACCGGTATCAACGAGGACTGGGCGCTGGCGCTCGGCCTGATCGCCTCGGCGGCGATCGCGCTGCGCCGTGTCGCTCGCACGCGTCGCGCCGGCGCCTAACGCCAGCACGGTTCCACCCGCCAACCCGTACGCGGTATGTGCCCGAGACGGGCACATACCGCGTACGGGTTGCGTCGTTAGAGGGGTCGGTCCTCGGGGTTGAGATCCTCGAGGGTGTGGTGCGCCGTCTCCGGATAGGCGACGAGGATGAGCACCGTGAGGATGAGCGGGCCAACGCCGAGGTAGGTGATGGCGCGCGACAGCCCGATGCGGTCGCCGAGTTCGCCGGCGATGACGAGGCCGACGACGCTGCCGATGCGTGACAGCAAGCCGATACCGCCGTTGGCGGCGCCGCGCGCCTCAGTCGGGAACAGCTCGGCGCCGTAGACGCCCAGCGCCGGGATGGCGGCGGCCCCGATGACCGAGCCGAGTGCCGACCAGACCCAGATCATGGCGCCGAAGGCCCAGTACTGCAGGACGGTGAACCCGACGCCGCCGACGGTGGCGACGGCGCCGACGGCGCGCCGCCCGCGCTCGGCGAGGCGGCCGCCGACGATGATGCCGATGGCGCCGGGGATCGACGTGATGGTGATGAAGGCGGCGATCTGGGCGCCGTCCCACCCGCGCTCGTGGCGCAACCATTCGTTCTGGAACTGCGCGGCCGGCGTGGCGAAGAGCGAGAGCAGCAGCGCGGAGCCGCCGATCAGCAGGAAGCGGCCGCGGTGGTGGCGCATCACGTCGCGGGTCTTGGCGATCGACACGCGGTTGGCGGCGTGCACGACGAAGCGGTGGGTCTCTTCGATGCGGTTCCCGACGCGGCGCGACAGTGGGATGAACACCAGCGGCAACGCGTAGAGCAGGCGCCACGAGCGCGTCGACACGTCGGCGAGCGGCAATGCCAAAACGGCGAGCCCGCCGCCGACGAAGCCGGCCATCGTCGCCAGGCTCGTCGCCCACGCCCGCGCCCCGGCGGGCATCTCCTCGGCGATGATCACGCCGGTGGTGACGACGCAGGCGCTGGTGACGCCGCGGGCGAGGATCTGAGCGGCCGTGAGCCCGATGAGGTTGGGCGCCAGCGCGCCCAGGGCGGTGAGTCCGCAGGCGACGGTTACGCCGTTGACGAGCAACCACCGCCGGCCCTTGCGATCGGCGAGAAAAGCGAGCGGCAGGGCGAGAGCCACGTCGACGCGCACCGACGCCAGAGCGACGCCCTGGGCCGCCTTGTTGGCGCCGAACTCCTGGGCGGCGTAGGTGATGGTCTGCGTCAGCAGCGTGCCGAGGTAGCCGAGCACGAACGCCACGGTCGACACCCGCGCCAGCACGCCGATGGCGCGGTCGTCGACTTGATCGGGCGGGTACCAGAACGGCGGTTTGTCGTTGACGCCGATACGGCCGAGGTGACCGGCGAGCATGGGGCCGAACAGCACCTCCCACATGCCCATGTTCCCGGAGGTGCCGATCTCGACGCGCTGGCGCACCCGGAAGCGGCCGTCGTCGAGCGGTTCGAACGCGACGGAGCGGCGGTAGCGGCCCGCCATGCTGTCGGTCGCCACGAAGTCGTGCTCGCCGTCGCGGACTTCGGTCACGGTCACGGTACGCGGCTGCAACACGGCGTCGAGCTGCTCACGCGAGAGCGTGGCGCTGCGTTCACGCACTCGCATTGTTGGGCACCATACTTTCCGTATGTCGCGCCGCATCGTCGTTCGTTCCGGCGCGCCGTTATCGGGTGACGTCGCCGTTTCGGGGGCCAAGAACTCGGTGCTCAAGTGCATGGCGGCGACGCTGCTGGCGCCGGGCCGCCACGTGATCTCCAACGTTGCCGCCATCGAGGACGTCACCGTGATGGGCGACGTGCTCTCCGCCATGGGTGTCGTCGTGGACCGCAGCGGTCTGGAGTCGGAGTCGTCGCTCGTCCTCGACGTGCCGACGGATTGCCAGCCCGAAGCCCCCTACGAACTCGCCGAGCGCATCCGGGCGTCGATCGTCGTCCTCGGCCCGCTGCTGGCGCGCTTCGGCCGGGCGAAGGTTCCGATGCCGGGCGGCGACGACTTCGGCTCGCGCCCGATCGACATGCACATCAAGGGCCTCGAAGCCCTTGGTGCCGACATCGTGGTGCGCCACGGCGACCTCGACGCCCGCGCCGACCGCCTGCGCGGTGGCCGCATCAATCTCGACTACCCGAGCGTGGGCGCGACCGAGAACCTCCTTATGGCCTCCGTGCTGGCCAAGGGGACGACGGTGCTCGACAACGCGGCCCGCGAACCCGAGATCGGCGACCTCGTCGACCTGCTGACGGCGATGGGAGCGCGCATCGACGGCAAGGACACCTCCACGCTCACCATCGAGGGCGTCGACGACCTGCACCCAACGGAGCACGTCGTGATTCCCGACCGCGTCGAGGCGGCCACCTACGCCACGGCGGTGGGCCTAGCGGAGGGCGGCATCACGATCCGCGGCGCCCGCCTCGAGCACATGGACATGCTCGCCGAGAAGCTGGGCGAGATGGGTGTGCACATGTCGTCGGTGGACGGCGGGGCCGAAGGGAGCGGAATCTGGGTCACGAGCGAAGGGCGGCCCCGCGCCGCCGACGTCTCGACGCTGCCGTATCCCGGCATCGCCACCGACTACAAGCCATTCCTGCTGACGCTGCTGACGGTGTCCGACGGCGTGGCGATCGTCACCGAGAACGTGTACGGCGCCAACCGCTACGCCTATGTCGCCGAACTTGTCCGCATGGGCGCCGACATCCGCACCCAAGGCCATCACGCCGTCGTGCGGGGCGTGCCCCGGCTGTCGGGCGCGCCGATCCGGGCGCACGACATCCGGGCCGGCGCGGCGCTCGTGTTGGCGGGCCTGGCGGCCGACGGCACGACGGTGGTGCACGACGCCCACCACGTCGAACGGGGCTACGCCGACCTCGTGGCTTCGTTACGGGCGCTGGGTGCTGACGTAGGCTGGGAAGAAGTTCCCTCCGGAAAAGGTTGAACCACTCGTGGAAACCGCTGTTCTCGAAGCTCTCGATGCCATCCGTCCTGCCCTGCAGTCCGACGGCGGTGACATTCGCATCTTGAATCTCGACGAAGCGACCGGTGTGCTCGACGTCGAGCTGATGGGGGCGTGCGGCAGCTGCCCGATGTCCACGATGACGCTCAAGCAGGGTGTGGAGCGCATCCTCAAGGATCGCGTCGAAGGCCTCACCGAGGTGCGGGCCAAGGGCATCGATTTCGACGTAGACCCCTCGGGCTTTTAGCCTCCTGCGGGTGCGCGTCAGCGACCCGGCCGAACTGCTCACTGCGGCGCGCGGCGGCGACCGCGGCGCCATCGCTCGCCTGATTTCGTTGGTCGAACGCGGCGGTGACCCGGCGACGGCGGTGAGCCGCCTCACCTGGTCGGCGGCCAAAGACGCCAGCCTGATCGGTCTCACCGGTGCGCCCGGCGCCGGCAAGTCCACCCTCACCAACGCCCTCGTACGCCACATCCGCACCACGACGGGCGAACGCGTCGGCGTGCTGGCGATCGACCCGTCGTCGCCGTTCACCAACGGCGCCATCCTCGGCGACCGCGTCCGTATGCAGGATCACGCCACCGACGACGGCGTGTTCATCCGCTCGATGGCGACCCGGGGCCACATCGGCGGCCTGTCGCTGGCGACGCCCGAAGCGGCGCGCGTGCTGGCTGCCGCCGGCTATCCGACGGTGCTGATCGAAACCGTCGGCGTCGGCCAGGTCGAAGTCGAGATTGCGGGCGCGGCCGACACCACCGTTGTCGTCGTCAACCCCGGTTGGGGCGACGCGGTGCAGGCCAACAAGGCTGGGCTGCTCGAGGTGGCCGACGTGTTCGTGATCAACAAGGCCGACCGGCCCGGCGTCGCCGAGGTGCGCCGCGACCTCGAAGCCATGCTCGACATGCACACCGCGCCGGGACCGTGGCGCCCGCCGATCGTCGAGACCGTCGCCGCCAAGAACGAGGGCGCCGGCGAGTTGTGGGAAGCGATCGAGAAGCACCGCGCCCACATCGCGTCGACCGGCGAGCTCGCACGGCGACAGGCGACGCGGGCCACCACCGAAGTGCACGAGATCATCGTGCGCACGATCGAAGCCCGCGCCGCCGCCGCGCTGCGGTCCGACGCCGGCGCCGCGCTGTGCCGCCGCGTGACGGCGGGTCAAGTCGACCCCTACACCGCCGCCGAAACGATCCTCGAGGAGATGCCCGATGCCTGAGTTCGTCACCGTGGAGCGGGGAGACGACGGCGTCGCCGTCGTACGCCTCGACCGCCCGAAGATGAATGCGCTGTCGACCGCTTTGCTCGACGAGTTGCACGCCGCCGCCCGCGAGCTGACCGCCGAGCCGCCTGGTGCGGTGGTCGTGTGGGGTGGCGAGCGCATCTTCGCCGCCGGCGCCGAGATCAGCGAGTTCTCCGGACCGCAGGAGGCGGCACTGATCGGCGGCAAGTTCCGCGCCGCGCTCGACGCAGTCGCGGCCATCCCGCGTCCCACGATCGCGGCCATCAACGGTTACGCCCTCGGAGGCGGCTGCGAGCTGGCGCTGGCGTGCGACTTCCGCTTCTGCGCAGAGAACGCCAAGCTCGGTCAGCCCGAGATCCTCCTCGGCATCATCCCCGGCGGCGGTGGGACGCAGCGCTTGGCGCGCCTCGTCGGTCCGGCGAAGGCGAAGGACATCATCTTCACGGGCCGCCAGGTGACCGCCGAGGAAGCACTGGCGATCGGCCTGGTCGACCGGGTCGTGGCGGCCGATGCCGTGCTGAGCTCGGCGCGTGAGTACGCGGCGAGCCTGGCGCAGGGCGCGGTCGTGGGTCAGGCGCTGGCCAAAGACGCCATCGACCGCGGCCTCGAACGCGAACTCGGCGTCGGGCTCACGATCGAGCAGGAGAACTTCGTCGAGGTGTTCCGGACCTCAGACGCGAAAACCGGGGTCGCCAGCTTTCTCGCCAACGGCCCCGGCAAGGCGACCTTCGAAGGTCGATAGCTCTACGACTGAAACGTCGCTACGAAGCCATCCTGCGGAGATTGCGGCGGGCGACGCGACGCTCGTCGTCGTTCTCGCCACCCCAGTAGCCGAGCTCGCCTTGACCACGGGCGTGGTCACGGCAGGGCAGCAGCACCGGGCACGTCAGGCAGATCGCCTTGGCGAGTGCCTCACGGCGGATGCGGGGTTCCTCACGCTCGCCGGCCGGCGCGAAGAAAAGCTCCGTGCGACCCTTGCAAGCGGCGTTGTCTTTCCAGGCTTCGTACACCGTTCACGATTCTGAAACCTGAATTTGCATCCATCAAACAGTTTGCTGAGATAACTAGTATCAACTGGAGAGATACGCACTTGCCGTTCGTTGGGCAAACCGTCGCAAATTCCCCCGCCAAATGCGACGAAGCACCGGTTTCGCCACCCAGGCGGTGAGGTTCCCGCCGAGGTAGCGCGGGAACCGCAGGTCCTCGGTCCAGGCCAATCGGGTGGCGCCGGGCCCCGAGTCCGTGAGTTCGAAGACGCCCGAGCCACGCACGACGCCGTTGTGACTCACCCCCATGCGCCGGCCGTCGTCCCATTCCGTCACCGTCATCTTGTCGGTGGTCCGCAGCGGGCCGACCCGGGTGACGCAGTCGAACGCGGTGCCGACGCCCGATCTCTGATCGGTGACGAAGGTGATCGACTCGGCGTCGACCATCCATTCCACGTGCGAGGCGATGTCGGCGAGCGCGCTCCACGTGACGGCGCGCGGTGCGGCGACGTCGATTTCGCCGCGGAAGCGCACCTAGGACGCGGCGGCGGTGACGTCGTTGGCGCGCAGCGCGCCGGCGGCGTCTTCGGGGGCGACGAGGTTGATCGGCACGCCCGTGCCGAGCTCGAACCCCGCGCGCGTCGTGAGCTTCGGCAGCAGGTGCACGTGCCAGTGGAAGCCGCCCGACGCCCGGTACGGCGCGGCGTGGAACACGACGTTGTAGGCGACGGTTCCGACGGTCGACTCGAGGCGAATCAGGCAATCCCGGATGGCGCGGCCGACCGCGGCGATGTCGAGGGGCTGCGCGCGATGGATGTGCGCGTCGTGCGTCTTGGGCAGGATGAGCATTTCGTAGGGCGTGCCGCTCCAGAACGGGCAGATCGCCAGGGCCCGCTCGTCGTCCTGCACGACGCGGTGGGTGACGTCCTGTTCGGCTTCTGCCACCGTGCACAGCAGGCAGTTGCCCTCGAAGCGGGCGAAGCCCGCCTGCTCGTCGGCCACCTCCCGCGGCACGAAGGGCATGCCCAGCAACTGCGCGTGCGGGTGCTCGAGCGACGCGCCGGCTTCACGGCCGCTGTTGACGATGACCTGGCTGTAGCGCAGCCCGGCGGTCGAGGCGTGTTCGGCCACGCGATCGCGGATAGCGGCCATGACCAGCCCGGCCTGGGCGTCGGACAGCTGGGCCCACGGCGTGTTGTGCTCGGGAGACAAGACGAGGACTTCGTGGATGCCGCTGGCCGGGGCCTGGGTGAAGACCGGCCCCAGCGTCGTGACCGCCATCGGTTCGTCGCCGGCGAAAGCCGGATAAAGGTTGGGCACCACGCGCACGAGCCACGATCCGTTTGGGCCGTACGTCTCGAGCGCCGGCGGCGTCGACTCTTCGTTGCCCGGACAGAACGGGCAACGCGAGGGGTCGGCCTGCACGTCGAGGCTGGGCCGGACGAACGCATCGGGTCGAGCGGCGCGTTCCGCGGCGATGACAACCCATCGCCCGGTCAACGGATCCAGCCGCAGCTGACTCATAACGCGCACGACGTTACCGTCCTGACGCGGCGGTGCCGCGTTTTGCGATGCCTTCGGTAGCGTTGTCGTTCGTGGCGCCGCTGCTGAACCGACCGGCTGGCCGCGACCGCATGGTCGTCAACTACCTGCGGCGTGAGCTGTACCCGCACAGCGAGGCGGCGCGCACGCGCATCTCCGAGGCCGGGATTGTGGGCGGTGGGTTCCGCTCGCTCGCCGATCTCCAGGCGGTTTCGCCGGTGGGTCTCGACGAACTCGACAGCGCCGCCGACTACGTGCTGCGCCCGACCCGCCAAGGCCTGATCCGCTCGGGACGGCCCTACTTGCGTTTCCGGACCTTCTGGGCGTCGACGTGGGGCCGGTGGGACGCGTTCCTGCGCGCCATCGAGCCGCTGTACCGCCCCGTCCATTTCTTCAACGCCGACGGCGTGCCGCTCGGAGCCTCCGCCGCCGACCTCGTGCGCCTCGCCGGCATCGGGACCCAGTGGCTGCGGGCGCTCGGCGTGACGCGCGCCGACACCGTCGCCCTGGTCGGTGGCGCGTCGAGCGGGATCGAGGCGTGGGAGCTCAGCGGCGGGACGCGTCGCGCCGGCGTGTCGCTCGCCGTCCTCGACGATGCGAGCGCGGCGGCCCGCCACGCCGTGTCGATCGTGGCCGGCACCGAGGCCGACGTTCTGGCCGCGCTGGCCAGCGGAACGTGGCCGGCGCTGCGCCTGGCGGTGGTGCTGGCGCCCAACGGTGACGCCGTCGCCCAGCGGCTGGCCCAGCTCGGTGCGACCGAGCGGGTGGCGTTGCGGCTCGCCGCCGCGGTGCCGGGGACGCGCTCGGTGTGGTTCGAGTGCCGCGGCGGCGCCGAGTACGGCTGGCACACGACGCCCGAGGCTGAATACGTCGAGCTGGACGAGCACCAGGAGGTCGTGTGGACCGGCCTCGGCTGGGCGGGCACCGTGCTGCTGCGCCTGCGCACCGACGTGCGCGCCGAGCGGATCGACGACACTCCGTGCGCCGCGTGCGGGCATCAGGGGGCGCGCGTCTTTCTCGCCCACGGCCGGGCGTCGCTGGCGCGCTGGCTGCACGCCGATCCCCGGGTGGCGGACTGGCGCCTGACGCCGACGGGCGCCGAAGTGCTGCCGACGCGTGCGGGCGCCAACGCCAAGCTCGTCAACGACGCCAAGAAGGCGTTCCCCGATCATCCGGTGACGGTCAAGACGAAGAAGGCGTGGGGCGACGCGTGACGACCTACCTCGACCACGCGGCGTCCTCGCCGATGCGGCCGGAGGCGACCGCCGCCATGCTGCCCTTCCTCGGGGACTGCTTCGGCAACCCTTCCGGGGCGCACGCCCTGGCGCGCGCGGCGCGCGCCGCCATCGAAGACGCGCGCGACGCCATGGCCGAGGCCCTCGGCTGCGACGCCGGCGAAGTCGTGTTCACCGGCGGCGGAACCGAAGCCGACAACCTGGCGATCTTCGGTGCCGACGACGGAGCTGTCGCGTGTTCGGCGGTCGAGCATCACGCGGTGCTGCACGCCGTCGAAGCGCGCGGCGGTGCAACCCTCGGCGTCGACGCCGCCGGCCGCGTCGACGTCGCGGCGCTCCCGCGTGACGCCGCGCTCGTCTCGGTCATGTTGGCGAACAACGAGACCGGTGTTGTGAACGACCTCGCCGCAGTGCGCGCCGCCATCGGTGACGGGGTGCTGCTGCACACCGACGCGGTGGCGGCGTTCTGCTGGCGTGACGTGGCGCGTGAGGCGGCATGCGCCGACCTGATCTCGATCAGCGCCCACAAGTTCGGTGGGCCGATGGGAGTGGGTGCGCTCGTCGTGCGCGACGGTGTGGCCTTGACGCCGTTGCTGCGCGGCGGCGGTCAGGAGCGCGAGCGACGGTCCGGGACGCACAACGTGGCGGGCATCGTCGGCATGGCGGCGGCGGCAACCGTCACGGCGCGCACGCGCGCCGAGGAAGTCGCGCGCGTCGGCGCGCTGCGCGACCGCTTGCTGCGCGGCCTCACCAGTGCGGTGCCCGGTGTCGTGGTCACCGCGCCCGATGCGGAACACACCGCCGGCACGGCGCACGTGCGCTTCGCCGGTGTCGAGAGCGAGGCCCTGGTCTTCGCCCTCGACGAGTTGGGCGTGTGCGCGTCGGCCGGTTCTGCGTGTGCGAGCGGCGCCCTCGAACCGAGCCACGTGCTCGCGGCGATGGGCGTCGAGGTTGCCTCCGCGCGCGGTGCGCTGCGGTTGTCGCTGGGCTGGTCGTCGACCGACGCCGACGTCGACGCCGCGCTGGTCGCCGTCCCCAAGGCGATCGAGAACCTGCGGGCGCGGGCGTCGTGAAGGTGCTCGCCGCCATGTCGGGGGGCGTCGACAGTTCCGTCGCCGCCGCGCTGCTGCTCGACGAGGGCCACCAAGTCGTCGGCGCCACCATGAAGCTGTGGGGCGGACCGTCCGACCAAGGGTGTTGCTCGGTGGCCGACGTCGACGACGCCCGCCGCGTGTGCCACCAACTCGGCATCGACCACCACGTCTTCAACTTCACCGACGACTTCGACGCCCACGTGGTGGCGCCCTACCTCGACGCGCACGCGCAGGGCCGTACGCCCAACCCGTGCATCGAATGCAACCGGCACCTGAAGTTCGACCGCTTCCTGGCGCGGGCGATGCAGCTGGGGTTCGACGCGGTGGCCACCGGTCATCACGCGCGCGTCACGCGCACCGATGCAGGGGCGTACGAGCTGCGGCGCGGTGCCGACCGCGCCAAGGACCAGTCCTACGTGCTGCACATGCTCGACCAGTCGTCGCTGGCGCGCACACTGCTGCCCGTCGGCGCCATGACCAAGGCCGAGGTGCGGGCGCACGCCGAGGCGCGTGGCCTGCGGACCGCGGCCAAGCCCGACAGCCAGGACACGTGCTTCCTGCCCCAGGCCGGGGGGCGCGAGACGTTTCTCGGCGACCGCATCCCGCTGCGCGCCGGGCGGGTGGTCGACGCCGATGGCAACGACGTCGGCTCGGTGGAGGCCGTCGAGCTCGTCACCGTCGGGCAGCGGCG